>JBDTHD010000001.1:0-3650 GCA_039937075.1 Ginsengibacter sp.
GAACTTATTTTCTTCCACGGTTGGTTGGCTTTCAAAAAGCATCTGCGCTGATGATGCTTGGTGATAAGATTTCTTCGATTGAAGCTGAAAGAATTGGTATGATTTATAAATTTTTTCCTGCTGAAACATTTGTTGAAGAAGCAGAAAAAATCGCTATTAATCTTTCAAATTTGCCTACACGTGCGTTGGCTTTTACCAAAGAAGCGCTTAATAAAAGCCTGTATCAAAATTTAGATCAGCAATTGCAAACGGAAGACTTGTTTCAGCAAAAAGCAGCTTCGACTAATGATTTTAAAGAAGGCGTTGCCGCATTTATTGAAAAGAGAAAAGCCGATTTTAAAGGAGACTAAAATGAGAGACTCGTTTATCGGGTTTAGATGATTTGACGTTTAGCAAAACAGAAATGAAAGTTATTTCTTCGTTTACTGATACACGTTAGTCACGTAGTATCAAATGAAACATTGCTTATCTTCTGCTTGCTATTAGTAAATTCAAATCAGTAAATTTTAAATCAAATCTTTGGCTAAGGTGAAAATTAGTAAGCGCACCTTTGAACAAATAAATTCCGCTACGAATATTTATTTTATACCAAACAAAGTTCTCAAAACCGCCACCATCAGCCATTTCGAGCATTAAAGGCATCAGTACATTACTAATAGCCTGTGATGCTGTACGGGCAAATCCGCTTGGGATATTAGGCACGCAATAATGAATTACGTCAAATTTTCTAAAAACTGGAGAAGTGTGAGAAGTTATCCTGGAAGTTTCAAAACATCCGCCATGATCAATGCTCACATCAACAATCACACTTCCCGCGCGCATTCTACTTACCATTTCTTCTGTTACTACTAACGGTGTTCTTCCTCCCGAAGCTGCTAAAGCGCCCACTGCAACATCACATGTTTTTAATTGTTTGGATAAAATTCCGGGTTCTATAACGGAAGTGAATAAACGCATTCCAATATTATTTTGCAAACGCTTTAGCCTGTAAATACTATTATCAAAAATTTTGATGCTGGCTCCCATAGCAAGCGCGGTTCGGGCGGTTTGCTCTGCCACAATGCCCGCGCCAATGATAATTATTTTTGTGGGCGGAATGCCCGAAATGCCTCCTACCAAAACTCCTTTTCCGTTGTTAACGTTGCTTAAATACTGGCCTGCAATCAACATTACAGCGCTTCCCGCAATTTCGCTCATGCTTCTTACGATAGGATTGTGGCCACTGTCGTCTTTTAAGTTTTCAAAACTTAGTGCCGTTATTCTTTTGTCCATCATTTTTTCCAAAATATCACGCTGCATCGCTGAAACATGGATGGGAGAAATAATGAACTGGTTTTGTTTTAAAAGATCGATTTCATCTTCACAAACGGGAGCACTTTTTACCAATATATCACACTCAAAAACTTCTTTTTTTCCTGAGGCTATTTTAGCGCCTGCATCACTATAATCTTTATCAGAATAGCTGGATCCTTCACCGGCTTTGCTTTCCATTACTACCCGGTGTCCGTTTGTTACTAATACGCTTACGCCTTCAGGAGTCAGCGCAATCCTGTTTTCCTGGAAAGACGTTTCTTTGGGTATTCCAATGAATAAGTCTGTGCTTTTGGGTTTTACGTCTAATGTTTCTTCCATGGTTTCATAAGTGAAGGAGGAGGAAACATAAGGTTTTGATGCTGCCATTTAAAATATTTGGGATTGAGATATAAAATTAAATTTTTATACCGGTAATTTTATAATCATTTTTCTTTTATCAGAAGAGAGAATTTCTATCTCAGAATAAATGGTATTAACAGGGAAAATATCCGGCGCTTTTTCCGGCCATTCTACCATACATATTTCATTGCTTAACAAACAATCTTCAATTCCAGCTTCCAGTGCTTCCTGGTTGCTTTTAATGCGATAGAGATCAATATGAAAAATGGTTTTATTGTCATTTGTTTTGTATTCTTGTATGATCGAATAAGTAGGACTGGTAACAGTTTCGCTAACTTTAAGCTCCTTACAAATTGCAGTGATAAAAGTTGTTTTTCCAGCGCCAAGTTCTCCGGAAAAAGCAAAAACTTTGTATCCCGAAGTGGCTTCTGAAAACTTTTTTGCTGCTAAATCAATTTCATCAAAATTAAAATCCATCTCTGCGTCCATCATTTTGTAAAAATAATAAATAAGAAGAGTGAAAATTTGAAATCACTAAAATGATTAATTAAAAAGGCAACGATACTTGTCGAATTGCTGCTTTGAATTTCTTAATTTCAATTTTGCAAAAACAGATTTCAATTGATGAATGAACCGGAAAAAATTCTAAAAAAATATTGGGGATATGATGCTTTCAGGCCACTGCAGTTGGATATTATTAATTCTGTTTTAGCCGGAAATGCCACACTAGCGCTAATGCCTACCGGCGGAGGAAAATCAATATGTTTCCAGGTTCCAGGTTTACTAAATGAAGGACTATGTTTGGTAATAAGTCCTTTGATAGCCCTGATAAAAGACCAGGTAGCGAATCTTAAAAAGAAAGGAATTCCTGCACTTTCTATTTATTCAGGAATGAGTTTTATAGAAGTTAAAAAAACTTTGCAAAATGCAAGGTATGGTAATTTCAAATTTTTATATGTATCTCCTGAAAGATTGGAATCAGAATTATTCCTGGAATATCTCCCCAACTTAAAAATAAATTTAATTGCCATAGATGAAGCACATTGCATTTCGCAATGGGGTTACGATTTCCGGCCATCGTATCTTCGGATTGCGGCTTTAAGGGAATATTTTCCAGCCGTACCTTTTCTTGCGTTAACAGCGTCTGCTACTTTAGAGGTACAAAATGATATACGTGAAAAATTACTTTTCAGACAAGCACAAAAAACTTTTCTTCAATCTTTTGAACGTGCGAATCTTTCTTACAGCGCTTTCCAGCTTTTTTCAAAAGAAAATAAATTATTAACCATTTTAAATAAAGTTTTGGGAAGTGGAATTGTGTATTGTAAAACCAGACGGCGCACTAAGGAGATTGCCGAGCTTTTAAATCTAAACGGCATTGTTGCAGACCATTATCATGCAGGACTTACATCTGACCAGCGCAATAAAAGACAGGAAGATTGGATAAATAATAAAACGCGAATTATTGCCTGCACGAACGCTTTTGGGATGGGAATTGATAAACCGGATGTGAGAACCGTTGTGCATTACGACGTGCCTGAGGCGTTGGAAAATTATTACCAGGAAGCCGGCCGTGCAGGCCGGGATGGGAAAAAAGCATTTGCAGTTTTGCTTTTTAATGAGGCAGAATTAAAATTATTAAAGGAGAAAGTTGCAATAAAATTCCCATCGAATGAGGTAATAAAAAAAGTGTACGGAGCCTTATGCGATTTTCTCCAATTGCCTTCTAACAGTGGAGAAGGTTTTTCGTATGATTTTGATTTAAACATTTTTGCAAAAAATTTTAAACTGGATGCTTACACTATCAATAGCGTTTTAAAAATACTGGAACAGGAGGAACTCATTACCTATAGCGATCAATTTTTTCAACCTTCTTTTGTCGAATTTACTATCGACAAACAACGACTAAATGATCTTGAAAAAAGCCATCCTCAATATAATGAAGTGGTAAAAGGGCTTTTGCGTTCTTATGATGGAATATTCGATTTTCCGGCTTT
>JBDTHD010000002.1:0-4779 GCA_039937075.1 Ginsengibacter sp.
TGGTTTCGCAGCCTTAACGGGCAGTTATTTCAGAAGAGAAAATACAAAGCCGGTTCATTCTATTCAGTAATTCCCAGTGAATCAATTCACCTATGCAAAAACTCCTGTTGCTGTTTTTTATCTTTCGTATTATTTCTGTTTCAGCCCAAAAAGTTGAGGGCACGGTAAAAGATGCCGATGGGAATGTTTTACCTTTTGCTTCTATTTTGGTAGAGGGCACTTCTATGGGCGTAACTTCGAACAACGAAGGGAAATATAGCCTGAATTTGTCACCCGGAAAATATACTTTGAATTGCCGCTATGTAGGATACACTTCTTCTCAAAAAAAAATCACTGTTTCAACAAATAATCTGACAGTGAATTTTAATTTGAGTATCCAAAAGCTTACGCTCAAAGAGGTAATTATAAAAAAAGGAAGCGAAGATCCCGCGTATGCAATTATTCGGCAGGCGATTAAAAAACGGCCTTTCTATGATGAACAAGTGAAAGCTTTCGAAGCACAAGTTTACATAAAGGGGATAATTAAACTTCTCAGTTTACCTAATGAAATTTTAGGTCAGAAAATTCCACAGGAAGACAGGACTCTTCTCGGTCTTGATTCCTCAGGCGCCGGAATTATTTATCTGACGGAATCTGTTACAAAAGTTTTTTCCGAACAGCCCGATAAACTCAAGCTGGAAGTGATTTCTACGCGTGTTAGTGGTGATAATGGTTTGGGATTTAGTTTCCCCGCTATTATTAGTTTTTATAAAAATAATGTGGACATTGCGCCGCAGGTAAATCCGCGTGGATTTATTTCGCCTATCGCTGATAACGCTTTAAACTTTTATAATTATAAATTTCTGGGTAGTTTTTTTGAAGATGGAAACGAAGTAAATGTTATTAGAGTAATTCCCAAAAAAGACTACCAGCCACTTTTTTCCGGCATCATAAATATTACCGAAAATGACTGGCGGATTTTTAGTTGTAACCTAACTCTTAACAAAAAGTCTGCATTGGAAATTTTGGATACTTTGCAAATTTCTCAAATTTTTACGCCAGTTGAAAACAACGTGTGGCGCATAAAAAATCAGTTGATACATTTTGATTTCAACAAATTCGGAATTAAATCGGAAGGCAATTTTGTAAATGTCTATTCTGATTACAATCTTGAACCGAATTTTAAAAAAGGTTTTTTTGACAGAGTGGTTGTAAAATATGATACCGCTGTAAATAAAAAGCCACATTCGTATTGGGATTCTATAAGGCCCGTTCCCCTTGAAACAGCAGAAATAAAAGATTATAAAACCAAGGACAGTGCGTTTGCAGCCAGAGATTCAACAATAAAGAATATAGATTCTCTCAGGAAAAAACAGGGGCCGTTAAAAATAACGCAGCTACTTTGGTCGGGAGTAAATCGTACTCATTTCAGTAAAACCCATCAGTATCAAATTGAATTTGATCCTTTGATAAAAACGCTACAGTTTAATACTGTTGAGGGTTTAGCGATTAATCCCTCGTTGGTAATCTCTAAATATTCGAAAGCTTTAAAAACCCAAATCAGCTTTATCGCTGACGTACGATATGGTTTTAATAATCGCCATATTAATCCATGGGCGGGGTTTGTTTTTAAAAACAAAGACGAATTTGACCCTGATAAAAAATTCAAACGGCAATCTTTTTTTGTTGCCGGAGGAAAACGCGTAAGCCAGTTTTTTAAAGAAGCCAACATTTATGGTTTGGGAAATACTTTAGGGAGTTTGTTGTATGGACACAACTATATGAAGCTATACGAAAATTATTTTGGCAAAACCGGATTTACCAAAGAATGGGAGAGCGGAGTTAAATTCCTAATCCAGGGAGAATATGAAGATCGTTTACCAATAAATAATACAACCGATTATATCTGGAATAAAAAATGGCAATCCCGGTATACGCCTAATTATCCTGTGGAAATTTTATCGTCGCAATTTCAGCGTCACCAGGCAGTTCTCGTAAACGCTTCCTTCAGTTTTAAGCCGGGTCAACAATATATAGAATTTCCAAAATATAAAATGGCAATCGGATCAAAATATCCAACATTTACATTCGATTATACCAAAGGATTTAAAAATATTTTTGGCAGTGATGTAGATTATGATAAATGGTCTTTTAATATCGCCGATGACGCTAATTTAAAATTGGCAGGGTCAATTAAATACAGCGTTACAATTGGTGGATTCTTAAATAACCGCGCTGTTTTTGCGCAGGATGAGAAACATTTTTTAGGCAATCTTTCCATTTTTGCAAGCCAGTATGCGGTGTCATTTCAAAATACTTCTGTTTATCAATTCAGTAACCAGTCACCTTTCTATACCGAGCTACATTTGGAACATCATTCGAATGGATTAATCTCTGATCAAATTCCATTGTTGCAAAAATGGAACTGGAATTTTGTGGAAGGCGCAAACGCTCTTTATGTGAATCCCTCCACTAAATATGCGGAGACTTTTATCGGTTTAGAAAATATTTTCAAAATTATCCGGATTGATTTTGTTGTTGGTTTTGAAAATGGCAACAAACCTATATATACTTACCGCCTCGGCTTTGGTGGTTTATTAGCTGCGCCGTTCAACTATGAAAGATTTAAAAAAAGTGAAAAGATTATTGATCTTTGGTAGTATAAAAGACAGTAAACAAAGAAAAAACTATTATTTTTATTTTGCCGGTCGGGACGCTTTCTTTAGCGGCCTGAACGATAGCCTCGATAACGATTCGGACCGCGATTTTTTACAGTAAACGAATAAAAAAGAACGATTTTTATTTTCTTTTAATCACTATTTTCTCCGTGTATTCTTTAATAACACTTCCAAAAAAATTACGTGCTTCTAAAAAATTATCAGCCGGAATTACATTTTGATTCAATTCAAGAAACGCGATAGAAGTGATGGTGTTTGTTTTTTCATCATAACTATATTTGGAGGAAAACGATCCGTATTTAAATTTGTGATCTTTTGCACCGGGCAGATGATCAATCGTATACGTATCTGGCAGTTGATAAACGGTCGTATCTGTTTTTATAAAAGGAAAAGGAAAATAAAAAGAATGTGTCCGGGTTTCGTCTTCCGGCAATGCAGAAGACCAAATTTTATATATTCTTGGATTTAAAAACATTTTACTTCCTGCGGTAAACTCCGGCACTTTTTCTAAAGCTAAAGTAAAAGAAGTTTTTGCAGAATCATCATTTTTGTTTGTAGTCAGATCAAATTGATCGGGTTGGGAAAACCCTAATCTTTTTACCAGGTAATCTTGTTGGTCGTCTTTTTTCTCGTTCAAAACATACTCAATTATTTCTTCTTTAAACGCTCCTTTTGATTCCATCACACTTTCACTTTTGCCAGATGCATCTTCATACAAAGTTACTTTTGTAGTAAGATGGAATGTGTTTTCAGACGGGTTACTTTTGGGGGTTGCTACCAAAATTCCTCCCTGTGGCGTTACCAGCAATGCATTCCTGTTTTCAGTAAAGTTCCCTAAAATGCCTGCATCTGTTGCCTTACTGGTGCATTCAAGCCAGGTAGTATCTTTTCCCGGAACACAAAGTATTACATGCGTAAATGAATTATGCGGAAACGCAGGATCGACAGGTTGCTGATTGTACTCTGCATTAACAAGCGCCGGATAGCTAATAATACCAACTGCATCAAGCATTGCCTGCATGTAATTGGCCAATGCTTTACAATCGCCGTATTTTTTGGAATCTACGAAAGCCGCATCAAAAGGTTTGAAGCCACCAATTCCTAATTGAATACTTACGTATCTGAAATTATTTTGTAAATAATGATAAAGAATCTGAATTTTCTCTTTTTCACTTTTTGCATCCTTCACCATGCCTCGCAAAGAATTTTTTGTGGCGTCAGATAAATTGATGGAACCTTTTGAAAGAATAGCATACCATTCTCCAAAAGTTTTCCAGCTCGAAAGATCGCCATCATTGCCATCCATAGAAAATTTCTGGGGAGACAAAAGTATCGCCGGGTAAGACGTTTGGTAGCTGGCGCATCCTTCTTCAAAAGGAATGGCAGAAAGATTTTTCACTTCCCATGTGTAGGTTTTATTTTTATCGGAATTAGAAATCACCGGAGATAAAGAAATATGCTGCGGCTTATATTTCAAATCAAGATTTAAAGGAACTGATACGGTATATTTTGAATGCTCAACCGCTTGCTCCGGCACCTGGATATGATAATCCGGGTAATTTAAAGTTCCTTTATATTTTACTTTATAATTGTACTCTACGGTAATCGGGTAAGAGGGAGCGGCCACCTGGAAATAATATACTTTTCCATCAACCACAAGCCCGTCGCCGGTTGCGATGGATTTCATTTCTTTCATTTTGTATCGGTTTACCTCTTTACCATGTGCATCAAAAACTTTAATTTCTGCATCTTCTAATTTCGTAAACTCATCTGAGCTTTTTAGAAAATAAAGAATGTCTGCGCCTTCGCCATCGAGAACCGTGTAAACCTGGTGAACAGAAAGTGTAGCCAAATCAATGTCCTTTACTTCAAAATTCATGATTTCTTCGCGCTTTACGCTATGCGCATTTAGCACTATTGAATCAGAAAGTGTGGCCGCATCATAAACGTTTACCTGGCAACAAATTTTAGGAGCTATTGCGTACAATAAAGCCACAAGAATAATCTTTCGCATTAGCTGTTGGTTTTCTTTTTGATTACAATTTGTTCGTTCAAAGCGTTAAAAAGCTGTTTATAAAACTCATGAAAGATGGGATAGTCTGCAGCCGTATAATATGATTTT
>JBDTHD010000003.1:0-2166 GCA_039937075.1 Ginsengibacter sp.
GTGAAAAAATATTTAAATCCTGGGCGGTAATTCCTTTTTCAGCGTCCAATAATAAAATACAAACATCTGCTTCGTCAACAGCGCTAATGGCACGTATTACAGAATAAAATTCCAGGTCTTCGCTCACCTTTTTCTTTTGCCTGATGCCTGCGGTGTCTATTAAAATAAATTCTTTATTAAATAAATTATAAGTGGTATGAACCGCGTCTCTTGTAGTTCCTGCAATTGCGCTAACGATAGTCCTCTCCTGCCCTGTCAGGGCATTTAACAAGGAAGATTTGCCAACATTCGGTTGACCGATAATAGCAAATTTTGGAAGAAGGCCTGGTTCTTCAATTTTTTCTGCCGGAATCCTGGAGCAAATTTCATCCAGCAATTCTCCCGTTCCTGTGCCGCTGATAGATGATAGAAAAAATATTTTTTCAAAACCGAGGCTATAAAATTCCGCAGCTTCCATCTGGCGGTTATAATTATCTACTTTATTTACTACCAAATAAACCGGTTTTGGCGAGCGGCGAAGCATTTCAGCCATATCCTGATCGAGATTGGTAATGCCGGTCGCTACATCTACCATAAAAATAATAGCATTAGCCTCGGCAATGGCGATAAGAACCTGCCGGCGAATTTCCCGTTCAAAAATATCATCGCTGGATGCTACAAAACCGCCGGTATCAATCACATTAAAACTTTTACCTGCCCAGTCCGCCACTCCATATTGCCGGTCGCGCGTAACCCCGCTGGTGTCATCCACGATTGATTTTCTTTGTTCGAGCATCCGGTTGAAAAATGTGCTCTTGCCTACATTGGGCCTTCCTGTAATTGCTACGGTATACGACATTTATATTAGAGTTGAGAATCTGTATTTTCAATTTTAAAACTCGGCAAAGAACGGAAAGTATTTGCACATAGCAGGTATTAACAACATTGGTCCGTTTCTAACCCAATATTATTTTGATATTGGAAACAGGAATTAAGCTAATTTGTTAGTTTACTGTACTTAAATCATACCACTTTTTTTAATGACCAATGAATTTATTTTGACGGATTTTAAATCTTTATAAAAATCCGGATAAGATTTATTGATCGCTTCTGCATCGTGGATAATTGTATTTCCTTTCGCACTCAATCCCGCTACTGCGGCAGCCATTGCAATACGGTGATCATTATGCGATGAAACTTCCGCGCCTTTTACTTCTTTGCCGCCATGAATGGTCATTAAATCGCCATTCAATTCGATGATGACATTCATCTTTTTAAATTCATCCCTTAAAGCAATAGCGCGATTGCTTTCTTTATGCAATAAACGGGTTACGCCTTTAATTGTAGTTTCCCCTTTGCAGTAAGCAGCCAACGCAACTAAAGGAGGGAAAAGATCGGGGCAATGTGTCGCATCAAATTCAAATGCTTTTAAATTCTTCTTCTTTACAATAATTTCTTTATTATGAATATTAACCTGTGCGCCGCAATCGTACAATGCATTCATAATATTTTTATCACCCTGCGATGAATTCAAATCAGCTCCATGTAAGGTAACTTCTCCAGCCACCGCGCCGGCAACTAAAATAAAAGAGGCGCTGCTCCAGTCGCCTTCTACTGTATATCTAATACTGTGTGCAGGCAATGGTTTTCGCGGATGAACAGTGAAAATTTCATAATTATGATTCTCAATATGAAAGCCAAAATCTTTTAAAACAGAAATCGTCAAATCAATATAAGGCCTGCTGGACAAGTTTTTTACCGTGATACTAACGGGAACCGTACACGCTTTTGCAAAAGCAAATAATAATCCTGTCAAAAATTGAGAACTCAATGAGCCATCTACAGTAATATTTTTGGGATGAAGTGGACCGCGCAGAGTAACAGGCAATTTACCATCATTGGAATTTACTTCCACGCCGAGCATAGGAAGGATTTCATCAAAAAAATTCATCGGCCTTTTTAAAATACTCCCTTCGCCAGTAAAAATAATATCGTAATTAAACAACCCGGCAATAGGAGCAAACATCCGCATGGACAAACCACTCTCGCCCACATTCACTATCACATTTTTTTCAGGAAACTGCGAACGGAAAATAAAATCATTGGAAGTGATGGCCATTTCATTGCTTTTCCTGTTGATGGTCGCGCCCAATTTAGTAATGATATCCATCGCTGCCTTTTCATCAT
>JBDTHD010000004.1:0-15134 GCA_039937075.1 Ginsengibacter sp.
GATGAAGGTAAAACTTTCGAGAATATTTTGCTCACGAGTGATGATAAATCGTATAGCGTAAAATATGCTGAAACGCAGCCCGAGGATGGATGGCAAAATATTTCTTTTAATGACGCTTCATGGAAAAGCGGGAAGGCACCTTTTTCTGACAATAAAACTGCAGGAGGAACTTTATGGCAAACAAAAGATCTTTGGGTAAGAAGAACATTTAATTTGAATAAAACTGATTTTAATAAACTCTTCCTGAAACTAAAACATGATGATAATATTGAAGTATATCTGAATGGAGAAAAAATCTATGAAAAAATCGGCTGGATTCATAAGTTTGAATTCCTTCCTTTAGATAAAGCGAATTTAAAAATCGGCGAAAATGTTTTGGCCATTCAGATTGCCAATACCGCTGGTGGAGCCTTTTTGGACGCAGGAATTGTAAATGAACCAGCGTTGAAAAACGATAAAAACATTATTCCGGCACAACAAAAAAATGTAACCATAAATGCTACGCAAACTATTTATGATTTTGCATGTGGCCCGGTAGATGCGACGCTTACTTTTACTTCACCTTTATTGTTGAAAGATCTTACTATTTTATCACGGCCGGTTTCTTACATCACTTATTCTGTAAAAGCCAATGATGGTAAAAAGCATAGCGTGCAATTGTATTTTGGCGCTTCTACGGATATTGCCGTGAATGTTCCGACACAGGAAGTGGTCACAAAAAAATATTCCGCATCCGATCTTTCTATTTTAAAAGCAGGCACAATGGAACAACCCGTTTTGCAGAAAAAAGGAGATGATCTTCGCATTGACTGGGGTTATATGTATGTGGCAACTCCACTTTCTGAAACGGCTAAACAATACGTCAGCACTGCCTCCCAGACGACGACTTCTTTTGTTTCTGAAAAAGAAAATCGCACGGCGACCAACGGTAAAAGCCTTTTCTTAAACACCACTATTGATTTAGGGAAAGTGGGTAGCGCTGTAAAAGAACAATACTTTATGTTGGGTTACGATGATATTTATTCTGTTCAATATTTTCATAAAAATCTGCGCCCCTGGTGGAACCGAAATGGCGATCAAACAATAGAAAAGCAATTATCAATTGCTGCAAAAGATTATAAGAGTGTAATGCAGCAATGCGATGAATGGAACAAAAAAGTTTACAGTGACCTCGTGAGCGCTGGTGGAAAAACCTATGCTGATATCTGCCTCATCGCTTATCGCCAAAGCATCGCAGCGCATAAATTATTGCAAAGCCCGAGCGGCGAAATTTTGTTTTTATCAAAGGAAAATTTTAGCAATGGTTCTATCAATACCGTGGATGTAACCTATCCGTCTTCGCCATTATTTCTTGCCTATAATCCTAAACTAATGGAAGGGATGTTGAATGGAATTTTTTATTACAGCGAAAGCGGGCAGTGGAAACATCCTTTCGCTGCGCATGATTTGGGAACCTATCCAATCGCCAACGGACAAACGTATGGAGAAGGAATGCCGGTGGAAGAATCAGGAAATATGGTAATCCTCACTGCAGCTATTTCGAAGGTTGAAGGCAATGCGGATTATGCAAAGAAGCATTGGAAAACATTGACTACCTGGACAAACTATTTGATGGAAAATGGATTCGATCCTGCCAATCAATTAAGCACAGATGATTTTGCCGGACACCTCGCACGTAATGCAAATCTTTCTGTGAAAGCAATTGAAGGCATTGGCGCGTACGGAATGATGGCCGGTATGTTGGGCATGAAAGAGGTGGGTGAAAGATACACAGACACAGCAAAAAACATGGCAAAGCGCTGGATGGTTTATGACGGTGAAGGCGATCATTACGCATTGACATTTAACAGGAATAATACATGGAGCCAGAAGTACAATATGGTTTGGGACAAAGTTTTGGATTTGGATTTATTTCCAAAAGAAGTGATGGAGAAGGAAATAAAATTTTATCTCACCAAACAAAATGAATTTGGTTTGCCTCTTGACAGTCGTAAGACTTATACAAAAAGTGATTGGATAATGTGGACGGCAACTATGGCTGATAATCAAAAAGATTTTGAAGCATTTATTGACCCTTTATATAAGTATGTAACGGAGACGCCTACACGCGTTCCGCTGAGCGACTGGCATGAAACAACCAGCGGAAAACAAGTAGGTTTCCAGGCGAGAAGTGTAGTGGCCGGATATTTTATGAAATTGCTGGATTGGAAGATGAATAAGTGAATGGTGAATGGTGAATGGGTTTGCCTTTCAATTCAAAAATAAATCAAAAATGAAAAAATATTTTTACATATTTTTAATCCTTTTTCCCGGTAGCATCTATGCCCAACATCCAACGCAGGGAGTTAAATTAATTCAGTATGCCTTTGATGAATTTACACCAGGAAATGTAAAAATGAAATCCGGTGAAACTTCCAGTCAAATTTTAAATTACAACATTGTTACCAACGAAATGATATTCGATAATAACGGGACCTATCTCGCTATTGCGCAACCCGAAAACGTTGATACGGTTTATATCAGCGACAGAAAATTCATTCCGCTAAACAATAAGTTTTATGAAGTTTTAGTGAATGGAAAGATGCCCTTATTACTTGAATTTACAGCTACTATTCTGGAACCAGGCACGCCAACGGGATATGGAGGTACTTCCAGGACTACTGCGGCTCAGGCTTTTAAATCTTTAATTAATACGGGCGGTGCATACAGTTTAAAAGCACCGGATGGATTTAAAGTTATTCAAGGTTATAATTTTTTGATTATGAAAAATAACCAGTTACAAAAAGCAGGAAGTGAAACGCAACTGGAAAAAATTTTTTCTGATAAAAAAGAAATAATAAAGGACTTTGTAAAAAAGAATAAAACGAATTTTTCAAAAAGAGAAGATATGATTGCGCTCATAAAGCAGGTTGAATAAAATGAGATCATCAACAATAAAAATTCAGATTTTGAATACCAGTAAACGAACAATAAAATCTCTTTTTGCTTTTACCCTGTTCCTGTTTTTTGGATCTTCGGCAAGGGCGCAATCGCTTAATGAAATTTATAAAGGCAGAATTGATACCCTCAATAAAAATGTTTATAAATATTTTTATGATGCGGATAATTCTCTTTATTACGAAACCAATCATGTCCGGCCGAACGAAAAAAAACATTCTTACCTATGGCCTTTGTGCGCTTTGATGCAGGCAGCTAATGAAGAAGAAGTTTTATATCCATCAACGGATTTTATGACGCCTGTGATGAAAGCCATTCATCAATATTACAGCGACATTCCGCCTGCGCCCGCTTACCAGTCGTATGTAACCAAAGAAGAAAAAGATTCGCGCTTTTATGACGATAATCAGTGGATTGCCATTGCCTGCCTGGATGCTTACAACAAAACGCACGACAAAAAATATTTTGATATTGCTAAAATGATTTACCGGTTTATGATGACTGGCTATGACACGTTATCAGGTGGAGGTTTGTATTGGCGTGAAGACAAAAAAGATTCTAAAAATACATGCTCCAACGGGCCGGGAATTATTGTTGCCCTTAAACTCTACAAAATAGCCAAGCAGAAAAATTATTTGAACGCTGCATTACTTTTATACAATTGGGTTAATCATCATTTGCAAGCTCCTGATGGACTTTATTATGATAATATAAAAATTCCTTCCTTGAAAATTGATTCTGCAATGTATACTTACAACACTGGTACCATGCTGCAATCGAATGTTTTATTGTATGAAATCACGAAGGATAAAAAATACTTAAACGAAGCAGAACGAATTGCATCAGCAGCAAAGCAACATTTTTATAAGAATTATAAATTACCCGGCAACTATTGGTTCAATGCCGTTTTGCTGCGCGGTGAGATAGCTTTGTATAACGTAGATAAAAACAAAGATCACATTCAATTTTTTATAGATGATGCCAACAGAATTTGGAAAGATGAGAGAAATGAAGAAGGTTTGGTGGGAAAAAAAGACAAAAGGGAAAGCCTTATTGACCAGGCAGCGATGATTGAAATTTATGCAAGGCTTGCTAAATTAAATATTGAGTAATGCTGCCCGCATCTGACGGGGCAATAAATGAGATATTTGATGAAATCATTGGATAAATAATCAGAAACTCAAAATCAAATAAATTAATAAAAAATGAACCTAAAAAAATTTTCGCTTATCGCATCGGCTTTCGCTTTTGCATCGCTTATATCATGCAATGGCTCGTCATCAGGAAATGAAAACAACGCGGATTCGACGTCCAATTCTGTCATGGTAAATACCGCCGATTCGGGCACGGCGTCTTTAATTCCTGACAAGAAAAATTTTGAAACTACGATTGATGGCAAGCCGACCGATTTGTACATTTTAAAAAATCACAATGGCATGGAGGTGGCTATCACTAACTATGGCGGCCGCCTTGTAAGCCTTGTTGTTCCTGATAAAAATGGAAAGATGACTGACGTAGTTGTAGGATTTAAAAATGTGGAAGGTTATCAAAAATCTACAGAACCCTATTTCGGGGCTACTATCGGACGTTATGGAAATCGCATTGCCAAAGGACAATTTTCACTGGATGGCAAAAAATATCAATTGTCAATCAACAATGGTGTCAACACTTTGCATGGAGGTAAAAAGGGTTTCCAGGATGTGGTTTGGGATGCGGTTAAATTAAATGATTCAACATTGCAGCTTACTTATTTATCAAAAGATATGGAAGAAGGTTTTCCGGGAAATTTGAATGTAAAAGTTACGTATTCATTAACCGATGATAATGGTTTCAAGGCACAATATGAAGCCACTACTGATAAAAAAACGGTAGTGAATTTAACCAATCATGCGTTCTTCAATTTGAATGGAGAAGGCAGCGGCACCATCTTAAATCATACCGTTCAGATTTATGCGGATAAATATACTCCAATAGATTCAGGATTTATACCGTTGGGCCCAGTTGCTGTTGTAAAAGGCACTCCATTTGATTTTACTACTCCCACAACAATTGGTGCAAGGATAAATGAAGATAATATTCAACTCAAAAATGCAAAAGGCTATGATGATAACTTTGTTTTGAACGGAACCAAAGTAAATGGGTTGAATCATGCGGCAACCGTAACCGGCGACAAGTCAGGAATTGTGATGAATATTTATACGCAGGAACCTGGGCTGCAATTTTACAGCGGTAATTTTATGTTTGGAAAAAATACTTTCAGCGATGGCAGTAAAGATGATTTTAGAACTGCCTTTGCTATGGAAACACAACACTTTCCTGATTCTCCTAATGAGCCATCTTATCCATCTACAGTTTTAAAGCCCGGCCAGGTTTACAAAACTTATAGTGTTTACGATTTCTCAACGGTTAAATAAGAAATGTATTTTCCTAAACTAGGAAGGTCTTTTTAAGATTTTCTATTTTGAATTGTCTTCGATTAAAACCTTCCTGGTTTCTACAAAAAATACGAATATGATCCGTATGTATAAATTTATTTTTTTGCTTTTTTGTTCGTTTACTGTAATCACGGCCGATGCCCAAAAAACTTACACTAATCCCTTGCTTCCCTCCGGCGCTGACCCATGGGTAACTTACCGGGATGGTTATTATTATTATACCAACACGACGGGCGATAATATTACATTATGGAAAACAAAAAATATAGTTGATTTAAAATCTGCAGAAAAAAAAGTAGTATGGACTCCTCCTGCTACAGGTCCTTACTCCAAAGAAATTTGGGCGCCCGAAATTCACTATTTGCAGGGCAAATGGTATGTGTATTTTGCAGGGGACAGTGGTAATAATTTTGATCACAGGATGTATGTGATCGAAAATTCTTCTAAAGATCCTTTAAAGGGAACATGGGAAATGAAAGGTGAATTAAATTTGCCTGAGAATAAGTGGGCGATCGATGGAAGCGTATTTGAAAACGAAGGAAAGACCTATGTGATATGGAGCGGGTGGAAAGACGATGTGAATGGCGAACAGGATATTTTTATTGCTCAACTAAAAAACCCGTGGACTGTAGAAGGCGGACGCACATTGGTTTCTGCGCCTGTTTATACATGGGAAAAAAATGGAGATTTAAATAATCCTGATGATGTAAAGCACGTAAACGTGAATGAAGGCCCGGAAATTTTAAAGCATGGCGATAAACTGTTTTTGATTTATTCGGCCAGTGGTTGCTGGACAGATTATTATGCATTGGGCATGCTAACGGCAGGCGTACACGAAAATTTACTAGAAGCTTCTTCGTGGAAAAAAACAGATCATCCTGTCTTTAAAGAATCAGCAGAAAATCATGTGTACGCTACAGGGCACAATGGATTTTTTAAGTCGCCTGACGGAACAGAAGATTATATTTTATATCATGCCAATAGTGAGCCGGGACAGGGTTGCGGAAGATTCCGTTCGCCGCGTGCGCAAAAATTTACCTGGAATACAGATGGTTCTCCTGATTTTGGTGTGCCCATTGAAGCAGGCGTTCATTTAGATGTACCTTCTGGCACTGATGATGTAAAAGCTATCAGAAAAAACCCGGTTTTAAATTTAAATTTTCCTGATCCTACGGTTATTAATGTCAACGGAACTTATTATGCTTATGCCACGCAGTCGGGGTATGAAGGTGTTGTAATTAACGTACAGGTGGCTTCCTCTAAGGATTTATTTCATTGGAAATATTTGGGAGATGCCTTGCCGCAAAAGCCAACATGGGGGATTAGCAATTTTTGGGCGCCTGATGTTTTATTTGATCCTGCCACCAGACAATATGTAATGTTCTATTCGGCAAAAAATAAGGATACAAGTATTAACATGTGCATCGGGGTTGCGTTTTCCAAAAATCCTGCCGGGCCCTTTGTTGATAAAGGTTCGCCAATTTTCGAGGGAAAAGGATTTTCAAATATTGACCCGATGGCGATGATTGATCCAAAGACCGGGGAAAAAATTTTGTATTGGGGATCAGATTTTGCGCCAATTCGGGTGCAGGAATTAAACGATGAATGGAAGGGTTTTAAAGATGGATCAACAGCAAAACCAGTATTATTTCCGGACAAGGAAAAAGAGTATTCCAAATTGATTGAAGGAGCGTGGGTGGACTATCACGATGGAAAATATTATCTCTATTATTCGGGTGATAATTGTTGCGGCGATCGTGCAAATTATGCAGTGATGGTTGCAAGGTCAGATAATGCTTTCGGTCCATTCGAGACAATGGGTCAATCGAACGGAACAGGAAACAGTGTTATCCTGGAAAAAGATTCAAGTTGGTTTGCACCCGGCCATAATTCAATTGTAAAAGACAACAAAGGAAATAGCTGGATAGCCTATCATGCAATATGGCCGAACGAAGCAGCCATGGCGAGAAAAGAGAACAAGAACAAATATGTGCGGCGTGTGATGTGCATAGAACCTGTTGTGTATAGAAACGGATGGCCTGTAGTGGAAAAAAAATATTAGAGATGATCCAGTAGACCAGTCTACCCTCCTGGAAATGAGGCAAAAAAAATAAAACTTATTTTAATCTGAAAATTTTGACTTGCTATAAGAAGCCGAATGATTTTATTGATAAAGTTTATAATATTCCTTCAATAAGGTTCTGCATTTATTCATTTTGCAACGAATGTAAAAAATAAATGGAGAAGAATATTTTGATAAAAAATTTATCTGATAACAAGTCACGAACTACTTCTGCAATCTTATAGTAGATGAGGAAATAATGATAATTTTAATTCCGGCATAAAAAACATTCCCTAAAAATATTTTTAATTTCTCTAACAGTAAAGCAGGAAATAATTGGTATTCTTATTTTGATTTTTATTAGAATATTCAAAACTTTTTATTCGAAAATATTCATATCAATTTTTTGTTGTCCGCTACAAAGCTTCCGTTCTTTTGCAACTATTTCCTGCCAAAATTTGTTTGCCTGCGAAAAGAATAAGAGTGGTCCTTATTTTTCACCGAAGCATTGCCGTTCGCCTCACTTGTATATTTTTTTAATGTTTCAATTTCTTTTGAATCATACGGCGTAAAATCGCCATGAAACAAATCATGCTGCCACACTTTTGGAATTGGATCGCCGGGCCTGTGGCCCCATGAAAAATTCGTTTGCGTTTTGCCATTTACTAATCCCCACAACATACAGCCGACTTTTTCATTATAAAAAACCGCAAGATTGGTAGCGATAGTAGAACCATTCGTTCGGTTCATCCATTCAGTATTTATCAAAGGCCTGTTGTGTTTTTTCAATTCCTGAATTTCATTTTCCAGCTGCTCTTTATTACCATAATTATGGAAAGAAATAATATCAGATGCAGCAAAAACAATTTTATTTAAACGTTTATCGCCGTTCCATACATCCACGCTTAACGGCTGAGCAGGATTAACTTCCCGCGCCGCTGCCACCACTTTTTTTAACAAAGGAAGTGTCATGGATCCCATTCCTCCGTTGGTAGGTTCGTTATACAAATCCCAGAATAAAATGCGCTTGTCATTTTTGAAACGGGTTATCACTGCCTTTACATAAGCTGTCAGTTTGGGATAAGTTGTGGTATCAGCCACTATACTATGTCCCGGGCTTGGGGACCATGCCCACGCATACCATCCTTTCAGCGGTTCCGGTTGCTTTCCTATTTTCGGATCGGAGTTAATTCCGAAAACACAATCGTCAAAAAGGGCAGGAACAAATTTGATATGGTGTTTATCACAGATGGCCATGAATTTATCTAACGTTTTTAAAAAATAGTCGGGATCATCTGCATATACGGCGTATTGCAAAACAGCACGCAATACATTCATGCCGGTTGTTTGTGCGAGTGCTAACTCTTTATCAATAGCTACAGGGTCAAAACTTGTTTTATCCCACATCGCGGTATAGTTAATTGCATAAGCAGGAATATAATTAAAGCCGCAAAGCCACGGTTGTTTATGGTACCAATCCCATGCTTTTTCTTCGCTCCATCTTTTGGTTGAATCCTGTGCTGTTGCCTGTATTACAAAGCTGACAGATACAATAAATAAAATGGCGGCAAATATTTTTTTCATTATAGTAATTATGTTATTATTTTTAAAAGACTGGCATTTTGGAATTCAAAACAAAATGGCAGTAAACCAACAAAAAGAGGAGATTTTTATTTCATTCAAATAAATCTTAAATTTTTAAAAGTGTTTAAATAAGACAGGCCGTAAAAAGATAATTGAGGTACGGCAGAATATCAGCTACGATTCGTACTTGTTTGTTACGAGTAAATTAAAACAAGTATGCTTTAAAATCGAATTCTTAAAATAATAGAAACACAATGAATACATTTTGCAACACAGCGGGAAGAAATTTATTTCTTTACATGTATTTTGAGTAAGTATAATTTACAATGGGCGAAAAATATATAACTTCCATTTTCTTAAATTTCCATTAATGATTGCCAATAAAAAGATTGCTTGCTTACTATGGATGTCTTCGTTTTTAGTATGGTTCGGCACTGGTTGTAAAGATAAAACTTCCACTCTCTTTAAATTGTTGCCCGCTTCGCAAACAGGAATTAGTTTTAACAACAAGATTACTGAAAGTGATAGTTTGAATATTTTAAACCAGGCTAATATTTATAATGGCGGTGGCGTGGGCATTGGCGATTTTAACCGTGATGGTTTGATGGATGTTTATTTTGCCGGAAATATGGTATCCAACAAATTATACCTTAATAAAGGTTCTTTTAAATTCCAGGATATTACAAACGTTGCGGGTGTGGGTGGCGAAGGCAGATGGTGTACCGGCGTTTCGGTTGTTGATATTAATGGTGACGGGTGGCCGGATATTTACGTGTGTGCCTCGTTCAGAAGCGATCCTAAATTGCGCACCAATCTTTTATATATCAACCAGGGTTTAAATAAAGATGGTATTCCTACGTTCAAAGAATCTGCCGCCGCTTATGGGCTTGCCGATACCGGTTACAGCACCCAAGCCTATTTTTTCGATTATGATAATGATGGTGATTTAGACATGTACCTGGTTACAAATGAAATCTATGATCCCAAAACTCCGATTACTTTCAGGCCAAAAGTAACGGATGGAAGCGCTAAAAATACAGACAGGCTTTATCGAAATAACGGTAACGGAACTTTTACCAACGTTTCCCGGGAAGCTGGTATCAACATTGAAGGTTGGGGCCATGCCGCCTGCATCACAGACATTAACGGTGACGGCTGGCCGGATATTTATGTAGCCAATGATTTTATTTCAAATGATGTTTGCTATATCAATAATAAAGACGGAACATTTACAGATAAGATTACTGATTATTTTAAGCATACGTCCTGGAATGCCATGGGAACGGACGCGGTCGATATCAATAATGATGGCCTGGTAGATTTTGTTTCGCTTGAAATGCTTCCGGAAAGTAATCTTCGCAAAAAAATGATGCTTAGCGGTAATGAATATTACAACTATATCAATAGTGCCAAATATGGTTATCAACATCAGTACGTTCATAATATGTTTCAGCTAAATAGCGGAATGACACCTGAAGGCCATCCTATGTTTGGTGATGTAAGTTATATGGCTGGTATCTATCAAACAGACTGGAGCTGGTGCCCGTTGGTGGCGGATTTTGATAATGATGGCTTAAAAGATTTAATTATTACTAATGGTTTGCCGAGGGATGTGACGGATTTGGATTATATAGAAGCCAGCGTTGGCCGCGGTGCGGGAAAACCAACATATTTATTGAGTATGACCGATTCCCTGCCGGTGGTTAAGATTTCAAATTATGGGTTTAAAAATACGAATGGAATTCTGTTTGATAATGTGACCAAATCCTGGGGGCTTAATAAACCGTCTTTTTCTAACGGTGCCGCTTATGTGGATCTGGATAATGATGGCGATTTGGATGTCGTAGTTAATAATATCAACGGGCCGGCTTTTGTTTATGAAAATACATTAAACAAACCTGGTGAAAAAAATAATGATAATAACCTGGTAGTAAATTTTGAAGGCCCAAAAAATAATTTAGAAGGAATCGGCGCTACACTCAATCTGTATTACGATGAGAATAAACAGCAATATTACGAGCAACATCCAACAAGAGGTTATTTGTCCACTGACGATCCGAGAGCTCATTTTGGATTGGGCAACGTTTCAAAAATAGATTCCCTGTTGGTAAAATGGCCTGATGGTAAAGCGCAGCTTCTCACCGACATCAAACCAGGTAAACCCATTACCGTAGTTTATAAAAATGCGGGATTCCGTAATGAAAAACCGGCCAATCCTTTTGCCACTTCTTATTTCATCAATACTGCAAACAGCTATGGAATAAATTATGAGCCGGTAGAAAACGATTTTGACGATTATAATATCCAGGCGACTCTTCCTCATAAACTCAGCCAATATGGCCCTGGCATAGCCGTAGGCGATATTGATAATAATGGATATGATGATTTTTACATTGGTGGTTCCTCCGGGCATCGCGGGGTATTTTTTATGCAGGATTCCAAGGGCCACTTTACCCTTGATTCTTCGAGGATAATGGTAAAAGACGATCCTTTATATGAAGATATGGGCGCTATCTTTTTTGATGCAGACGGTGATAAAGATCTTGATCTTTATTTGGTTAGCGGAAGTTATGAAATACCGCCCAATCATCCCATAAGCAACGACAGGCTTTTTATTAACGATGGCACCGGCCATTTTACAAAAAGTACTACGGCGCTTCCTCCTGATTTATCCGATGGTTCATGCGTGCGTGCTGCTGATTTTGATGGAGATGGAAAACTGGATTTGTTTGTGGGCGGAAGAGTGGTTTCTGGGGCTTATCCGAAAGCGCCTCAAAGTTTTCTTTTAAAAAATGAAGGAGGAAGATTTGTAGATGTTACTGATCAATATTGCCCGCAATTGAAAAATATCGGTATGGTTACCGATGCTTTATGGACCGATTTTGATAATGATGGCAAAGTAGATTTAATTGTGGTGGGAGAGTGGATGCCGGTTACATTTTTAAAAAATACCGGCCATTCTTTTGAAATTGTAAAAACAGGAATTGAGAATCACACTGGCTGGTGGAATAGTATTGTTGCCGGAGATTTTGATAACGATGGTGATATGGATTATATCGTGGGCAACCTGGGATTAAATTCAAATTATACAGCATCACCGGAAAGGCCGTTGACTTTAATTGGGGAAGATGTTGACAATAATGGTTCAATCGATCCGATGGTATTTGATTATATGCTTGCGCCGGACAGCACCTATAAACCTTATCCTATGTCATCGCGGGAAGATATGGTAAGCCAGGTGCCTACCATGGGTAAACGATTCCCTACGCACAGAGCTTATGGGAATGCTACAATGGATGATATCTGGACAGACAATGATCCTGGCAATACTCTAATATTGAAAGCGACAGACATGCATTCTTCCTATATCGAAAACAAAGGCAACGATAAATTTACCATAAACCCTCTGCCATTGGAAGCGCAGGAAGCGCCGGTATATGGCATGAAAAGCGAAGATGTGGATGGCGATGGAAACCTGGATGTATTGATGGTGGGCAATGATTATGGAATGGATCCTTATAGCGGAAGGCATGATGCCTTTATGGGACTGTGCCTGAAAGGAGATGGCAAAGGAAACTTCGTTCCAATGAATTTGCAAAAAAGCGGATTTTTTGTGAAAGGCGATGCTAAAGGGCTGGCAACGGTACATATTGCAAAAAATGAAGATATTCTAATTGCCACTCAAAACCAGGACAGCCTGAAAGTATTTAGTAGAAATCCTGTTTATGGGTCTCGTATTATTAAATGGATTAACTTAAATCCTGAAGATTTTTATGCAAATATTATTTATAAAGACGGTAAAAAAAGACGTGTTGAGTTTTATTATGGCTCTACGTATTTATCGCAATCTTCAAGAAAATTTCCTGTTGATAAAAATTACAAAGAAGTTTTTATAACGAATTTTGAAGGGATTAAAAGAAAAGTTTTCTGATAAAAAGAATTTTAAATTGTCTAACGGAGATGCTTATACGCGTTTATTTACCGTTACTGTAATTCCGAAAAATAATTGATACAGGCTGACTCAAATTTGAAACGAATTATCACAATGTTTTTCAAATTAAGTGATACTTTGTAATAAGTAAAAGTCATAAAAATTATAATGCGGGTTTTGCTGAATGTAAACCGGACGGATTGCGGAATAAAAATTTTTCTCATAATCAACAAATCAAATCGTTAATGATTTTTAAATCGGTTAACCTTTTGATTTTTTTTTTAGACGAATTAGCTTAAAAAAAATATGGAAATTAGGCGTTTAGAGCGCAATATGAATCCGATAGTTATCGGATCCTGTTCGTTTTGCAGAAGTTTTTTTAATTGTGCCGTTAGGTACATTTGGTAAGTAGAAACGTAAATTAAATAATGCACAAGACGTTCCTTCGGAACGTTTTGTACTTTTGGGATATGGTTTTCTACCCACGAACAGTTCCTACGGAACTCATAAAATAATTGCCTATTTCCTCGTTAGGACTTGAGCACTTAATTCTAAAAAAATATTTTCAACAGATTCTGGTAAAATAAAAAATCAAGCTAAAATCTTTGTTTACTGATAATAACCGACAATGGCTTTTACTTCATTCATTGTGGTGTTTTTATCAGAGTAGTTTTTTAAAGTTTTATATTTATACATTGGATTAATACAATAAAAAAACAAAGATGAAAATTTTGATTTTGCCATTGCTTTTGACTTTATTACCTGCGGCGTTATTATTTTTCATTCTCAAATATTTTAGAAGACAAAAAGATTTTTCTGTCGCTTTAAAAATCGGCTTGGGCCTCGTATTTATAGCCGTTGGTTTGATTTCTTCTTATTACGCCATCTTACTATCAATCCAGGGAATGTCAGAAAGTAAAATTGAATGTATGACTGGTGTTGGAGTTTTTATTCCTCTTGGATTGGCCATTTATTTCGTGGGTGTTCCCTTACTTTTATTTTCTAAGAAAAATAAGCTTTGGAAATTGAATTGAGAACGGGTTATAATCTTAGTGATGATATTACTCATAACCGCTACGAGAAAAATGACCGATTTTTGCAAAAAATAAAAAATCCAAAAACATCACATGAATGTCTAAAGCGATTTATATAACTTCCTCTGAGGCTAACAGCGGGAAGTCGGTAATTACTCTCGGATTAATGAATATTTTACTCGGAAAGCTCAGGAAGATTGCGTATTTCAAACCGGTGATAATGGAGAGCGTCAACAATAAAAAGGATATCAATATCGAAACAATGATAGATCATTTCGGTTTGGATATTTCGTACAATGATTGCTATGCTTTTACCTATTCTGAGTTGTTGAAATTTCGCAGCGAAAATAATAGCGATTTTGTAATTGATACGATTATCAGCAAATACAAAAAGCTGGAAGATTCCCATGATTTTGTATTAGTGGATGGAATGGATTTCGAAGGAGACGGTGCGTCATTTGAATTTTCATCAAATGTAGAGATTGCGAAAAATTTATCGGTACCGTTAATTCTCGTGGCGAAAAGCGATGGCTATTCTCCCAGTGAAATAACAAGGAATGTGCTTTCGACCATGCAAATATTGAGAGAAAAGGAAGTGCCACTACTCGCGGTGATTGCTAATAAACTGGATCCGTTAAAGATAGAAGAATTGCACGTCTTATTTTCTAAACTATTGCCTAAAGATGTATTGAGTTCCATCATTCCTTTTGCCCGGGAATTAAAAAGTCCGACGATGAAAGAAATTGTGGAAGGTGTTGGCGGCAAAGTTTTATTTGGGCAGAATTATTTGTCGAATCCTGTTGATCATTTTATTGTGGGAGCTATGCAGTTACAAAATTGTCTTACGCATCTTAAAGAAAATACATTGATCGTTACTCCCGGCGATCGCGGCGATATTATTCTCGCGATGATACAGGCAAATCTTTCTAAAAATTATCCGAAAGTCGCCGGCCTTGTTTTTTCCGGTGGCCTCGTCCCGGACGAGCCCATCATAAAATTGCTCGAGGGTTTGGAAACGTTGGTGCCAATGGTGCAGGTGCAGACAGGAACTTTTGAAACTGTAAACAAAGTAGCTTCTGTAAAACCACGGATTTACCCCGAAAATAATATTAAGATCGATTTTGCGATTGCTACTTTCGAAAAAAATATTG
>JBDTHD010000005.1:0-2176 GCA_039937075.1 Ginsengibacter sp.
GTTTACTGCAACGGTCTAATGTAAAGTACGGATAGAATAAGAAATTGAATTATTTGTGAGTCTACTATGTTTAAAACTTATTTCAATTCTCTTTCTTCTTTCCACCTTTCGTTAAATGTTTTTTTACTAAACTCAAGTGGAGCATGAGTTTCATCCCAGTTTTTGAATAGTCGGTTTACCACTTTTGATTTCAAGCTTCCATTTCCCCTATTCATCAATTTCCTTTTTAAAGAAGCCATTTTCCAGATTTTCCACGCCATCTTTTCTGGAAAGGTGGTCATTCCCTGTTCCACACTTTCATTACGATTTACTAAAAGTAATTCGTGGATATTTATTTTTACAGGGCAAACCTCGGTACACGCGCCGCATAACGATGAAGCATAACTCAAATGTTTATATTCTTCTAAACCCTGGAGATGTGGAGTAATTACACTTCCAATTGGCCCTGTATAAGTAGTTCCATAACTGTGTCCGCCAATATTTTTATATACCGGGCAAACATTTAAGCAAGCGCCACAACGGATACAATAAAGACTTTCCCGTTGCCTTGCGTTTGCTAAAATTCTTGTTCGATTGTTGTCTAAAAAAATAACATACATTTCTTCAGGGCCATCATTTTCCCCAGGTTGCCGGGGACCGGAAATAATACTGCTGTAAACGGTTACTTTTTGCCCCGTACCGTAAGTGGACAATAATGGCCAAAGTAACGCGAGGTTAGTCATTGAAGGAATCATTTTCTCTATTCCTACAATAGCAATATGAGTTTTTGGCCAAGCTGAGCTGAGCCGAGCATTCCCTTCGTTTTCTGTAAGCGCGATACCGCCAATATCTGCAATAACAAAGTTAGCACCGGTAATTCCTATCTGTGCCTGGACATATTTTTCTCTCAATTTTTCTCTTGCAACCAACGTCAATTTTTCTGGTGAAAGCTTAGACGGAGTTCCTAATTTTTCAGAAAATAATTTAGCTACGTCTTCTTTGCTTTTATGCATCGCCGGGGTTACGATGTGATAGGGCGGCTCACCATCCAGTTGCTGAATATATTCGCCCAAATCAGTTTCAATACTTGTAATGCCGTTCTTTTCTAAAAAAGGATTCAGATGAATTTCTTCTGTGACCATGCTTTTGCTTTTCACAATCGTCTTGCAATTTTTTTCTTTGCAAATGGTAAGAATTTCGTCTAAGGCTTCCTGTGAATTTTGTGCCCAAATCACTTTGCCGCCGCGCTTGGTAAATTGCATTTCAAATTCTTCGAGGTGCTGGTCAAGCGTTTCAAGAGCGCGCCATTTAATATTCTTAGCTCTTTCTTTTACAAGATTATTATCGACAAATTGTTGTTTGGCCTTTGGTACAACCGAATTGTATTTTCCGATATTGAAATTTATTTTCTGCCGATGCTCAATATCCGCGGATTTAATTGTGCTTTTGGCTTTGAAGATGGCTTCGTTTTCTGTCATGATATTTATTATTTCCTGTTTCTATTTCAAAACGCCCAATTCCCTGCCCACTTTTGTAAATGCCTCTATCGCTTTATCTAAGTGTTTTTGCTCGTGCGCAGCGCTCAATTGTACACGAATTCTCGCCTTTCCTTTTGGTACTACCGGAAAGAAAAAACCAATCGCATAAATTCCTTCATCTAATAATCTTGATGCAAATTTTTGCGCCAACACTGCATCGTAGAGCATAATCGGAACAATGGGGTGTTCGCCGGGTTTGATATCAAAGCCCGCGTCAGTCATTTTTTTTCTGAAATATTTGGTATTGTTTTCTAATTTATCACGCAAATCTGTGGTTTCATTTAATAAATCAAAAACTGCAATGGAAGCGCCCACAATATTTGGAGCCAACGTATTGCTAAACAAATAAGGACGGCTGCGCTGGCGAAGCATTTCTATCGTTTCTTTTTTGCCGGAAGTAAATCCACCATTGGCGCCGCCCAACGCTTTTCCCAAAGTGGATGTAATTATATCTATCCTTCCAGTTACGCCACGATATTCTGGCGTGCCTCTTCCTGTTTTGCCAATAAATCCTGTGGAATGCGAATCATCCACCAAAACAATCGAGTCATATTTATCGGCTAATTCACATATTTTATCAAGCTGTGCAATGGTTCCATCCATGCTGAAAGAACCGTCTGTAACTATTACCCTGCTTCTCGCTTCTTCGGCTTCTTTCA
>JBDTHD010000006.1:0-15519 GCA_039937075.1 Ginsengibacter sp.
GCATAATCATTATACCGGTGTTTTCAATTTCTTTTATGAAAGGATTATTTTCAGAATTGTCTTCTAACATAAAAGGATGAAGTTCTATATTTTTAAAGGTTCTTCTTAGTGGCGCTACTTTTTCCATTATGGTGAAATAAGGATCTGAAAATTTACGCTCCAAACAGCTAAATCTATATCACTATAATCATGAGGGTTTCCCTTGGAAAAGCTTCCAAATAAAATTGCTTTTTCAAATGGAAATCCAAAATCAGACAACGCCTTTAAATAGCCATTTATTTCTGCTTCAATATCTTTTCTTCTAACCATGTTTTTAATTTTTCTGCTTTTCAATTTGCTCCTGAAGATATTTATCAGAGCAGCAGTCGATGTCGGAAACTATTCTTTTACAAATCTTCTTTGGTAAATTTTCTTAAAGCAACGAAATAATATCCAGCAATATAAACCAGGCTTGCAATTACCATGATCCAAACATCCGGCGCATCTTTATAAATTACCTTGGTGCCAAATGGAATCGGAAGCATTACATCGGTTACCTGGAGTGGTAAAAAATATCCGATCGGGCTCAGGTTAAATTTCATATTGATCAGAAGAGTGATAAGCCATTCAAAAATTAATCCATATAAAAAAAATACCGCAATAGCTGCACCGCTTTTTCTGAAAAGAATGGCGAGAAACATCGCAAAAGTAATGTAGTCAACCGTTTGAATAAATATATAAATCACATTTTCCATTCCTGCAAAAGAAAAATGGGAGCCGGTTGAAATAAGCCCGAATAAAAGTGCGACCAGGAAATTAAAAATAGTTGCCGCCAGCGAAAACAAAAGCGCAAAAACAAATTTTACGGTAACGAATTCTTTTCTGGTCCATCCGTCAATAATATTTTGCCGGTGAGTTTTAAAATTAAATTCATTAGTCAGCAGCATGATAAAAAGTATTCCGGGAAAATACAAAAGCCAGCTACTCATGAAACCCACGGTTTGCCACACTTTTGGAAAGGCATACGGAGTTCCTAAAATAACTTTGCTCGCCGGCATGCTTGCAACAGTAACTTCATTTATATAATAACCGATATAATTAATTCCCAGAATTGCGAACAAATAGAGAATGATAAATATCCAGAATGCTTTGTAGTCTTTTACTTTCAGCCATTCAATTTTCAGAAGATGTAACATAAAAAAATTAATTATTGGTCAGTTCAAAAAACCTTGATTCCAGGCTTTGTTTTTTAAGGGTGAGATGATTGAGCGTAACGCCGTTATTAAAGCAATAACTATTTACCTCAGACAGATCCGCTTTGCCCACAGGGAAAAATATTTTTATCACATTTTGCTCATCAATAACTTTTGTTTTTTCTGGCATATTGTTTACTATTTCCAATAGCTTCTGATGGTCTCGTGCAGCCACTTCCACCATGTCTTCCTTGGATAAAATCTCATTTACCTTTCCTGAAACAATTAGTTCTCCCCTTTTTAAAATTGCCACATCTGTGCAAACTTTTTCTACTTCGTCCAAAAGATGGCTTGCCATGATAATGGTTTTTCCTTCCCTCGATAATTTTTTCATTAGCTCGCGAATCTCTGCAATTCCCACAGGATCCAATCCATTCGTTGGTTCGTCGAAGATTAATACAGACGGGCTTCCTAACAAACAGGAAGCGATAGCGAGCCGCTGTTTCATTCCCAATGAATACGTGCTGAATTTTGAATCTTTTCTTCTTGTCAGGTCAACGGTTTCCAACACGCGGGCTATATCTTCTTTGCCATGTTGTTTTATTTCTGCAGCAATTTCCAGATTTTTTTCAGCCGACAAATAATGGTAAAAATTAGGAGTTTCCAGCAACGTTCCAATTTTTCTCCGGCTTTCTGACGACGTAGGCGCACCAAAAAGTTTATACGTTCCTGATGTGGGTTTTAAAACGTCTGTTATGGTTCCGAGCGTAGTGGTTTTGCCACTTCCGTTAGGTCCAAGAATTCCAAAAACCGTTCCTGCGGGCACAGAAAAACTTACATTTTTCAACGCTTGAATTCGCCCGTAAGATTTGGAAAGATTTTCTACAGTAAGAATTGACATAAGCAATAATTAAAAAATATGCTGCAATATAAGATAAGTGGAAAAGAAATATAAAAATCTTTGGGTTAAATGGTTGGAGAGATTTTTAAATCTCTACGAAGGATTAAAAATAGAATTTCAGATTATTTGTTCGTTTACTGGATTTGATAAATAAAAAATCCGACAATAGTTTAGTGCCGGATTTTAAATCGATTTAAATGAAATTCTTAGTTGCTCAAAGTCGCATCCATTGAAATATCAACGCTGGAATTCAACGATTTTGAAATCGGACAATTCTCTTTCGCATCTTTTGCACATTCATCAAATTTTTCTTTGCTGATGCCCGGCACTTTTGCCTTCACTGTAAGGTGAGATTTTGAAATAGCGCCTGCGCCAAAAGTAATATCACATTTGGTTTCTATTTTGTCGGCAGTAAAACCGGCTTCGCTTAATACGATTGCAAACTTCATAGAAAAACATCCCGCGTGTGCCGCCGCCACTAATTCTTCAGGATTAGTGCCGTCTTTTGCATCGCCAAACCTGGTTGCGAATGTGAATGGCGCATTTTCCAGCGCTTTCGTTTCTGTAGAGATAGTTCCTTTACCGTCTTTGGCGCCTTGCCATTGTGCATTTGCGTATTTACTCATGATTTTTATTTTTAATTGTTAAGAAATAATGTATATGAATGTGTTTTTTAAAATTCAGGCATCTTAGGTTTTGACTGAAAAATATTTTCTATTTTTTCTAAAACTTCCGGTGTAAGCTTTTCCATTACTTCAATTGATTTTAAATTATCCATCAATTGTTCTTTTTTGGTTGCGCCTAAAATGGCGGTGGTAACATGTGGATTTTTAATGCACCATGCGATAGAAAGTGATGCGGTAGAAACGCCTAATTCCTTTGAGAGTTCAGAAAGCCGCTTTATTTTTTTTATTTTATCATCAGCCATCACCTTTTCTTTCAGCCAGCTCATTTCTTCTAAAGCCAACCTTGACCCTTCGGGAATTCCATTGTTGTATTTCCCGGTAAGCAGGCCGGAAGCAAGTGGGCTCCAAATCGTAGTGCCAAGGCCAACCGTTTCATAAATTCGCAGATATTCTTTCTCCACATTTTCTCTTTCAAATAAATTGTATTGCGGCTGTTCCATCGTTGGTGCTATGAGGTTATACTGGCTGGCCACGCGATGCGCCTCCATTATTTCTGCTCCGCTCCATTCGCTGGTGCCCCAATACAAAATTTTTCCCTGCTGAATTAAAGTATTCATCGCCCAAACCGTTTCTTCTATGGGCGTATTTTTATCAGGACGATGACAAAAATATAAATCCAGATAGTCAACCTGCAAACGTTGTAAAGCTTCGTGGCAGGCTTCTATCACGTGTTTGCGGCTAAGCCCTTTTTGATTGGGCTTATAGTCTTTTCCATGGATGCCGAAAAAAACTTTTGAAGAAACAGTAAACGAACTTCTATCCCAGTTTTTTGTTTTCAAAACGCGACCCATCATTTTTTCACTTTCGCCATTGGCATACGCTTCAGCATTGTCAAAATAATTGATGCCGTTATCATACGCGATACCCATGAGTTCGCCGGCGATTTTATCATCAACCTGGTTTTTAAAACTTACCCAACTTCCAAAGCTTACAATACTTAATTGTAAACCTGATTTTCCTAAACGCCTGTATTCCATTTTGTTTTCTTTAAAGGTGAAATTAATAAGAAGCATTTACGACTTTGGTAAAAATGAGAACCATTAGGGCTAATTATTAAAATAATAAGCCTTCGAATCATTTTTACTAAGGAAATTCTGACGAACCTATTCTCTCAATTCCCTTGCCATTTATTAAATGCCAGTTGTGAAAATCTTGGGGCGCATCCATTCCGTCACCAGTCAGGCGAACCGTAGGTGTATTAATGCGAACTGGTTTATCTGTGTAAAATTCTTCGCCGGTTCTTTTGCGATCCCAATAAAGCTCATTGCAATGAAGCGTATCGCCTTTTCGATTAATCACAACTACACTATCTTTCAGAAAAACTTTACTCTCTGTTTCAAAGTATTTTGCGTAATGCGCGCTCATGGTACTTTCTATTCCGAGAGTATCGTCAAAAAAATCTGCATGAATGGTTTTTGTAAATTCAATATAAGGAACCGCGTCCTCGTGGCGTAACATTAAAGGAGCGGTAATACGTGATTTAGTTACACTGCCGACTGAATAAATAATCGTTACATCTTTTCCTATTTCAACTCCTGTTTTTTTAGTGGTGATTTTATTAATGTCTTCTAAAGAATTTTCGCAGGATGAAATAAAAAAAAAGCAGGTAATAAGAAAGGCTGCTTTATTTAAAAAAGAGGTATAAAATTTAAGATAATTCATTGCAAAAATATTGCATAAAGTTATGCTTCATCATGCATAATGAGTATTTACTGATACTTCTGCCTGAGAAACCAAATATCACTAAGTGAAAAGCCGAGGCTTAATTTGTAAGTACTTTCTGTAATATTATTGTTGTTGTTGCCGCGGTTTCCATATTCAAAAGTAACGTTCATGATACTATATTGATTATCATAGAAACTGTGTTTTAATTTCATAGGAAAGGAACCTCCGACGCTGATAGTATAAACAGGAAGCGAATTTTCTATATCAATATAATCCTGGCCAAACGAAAAACCAGCTCTGTATTTTACATAATTAAAATATCCTGTTGAGCCCTGGGAAGCCGGGAAATACTGAAGCCCGATTTTTGCATTCCAACTATTTTTTACAAAATCTTTTTCGCCAAAAAAGCTATAATTATTCCATTGGGTCGTTTCATAATCAGCACCAACCAACAAATGCTCATTAGAATAAGTAAATCCTGCTCCAAAAGTAGAAGGCATTTGTACTTTTCCTTTTTGATCTGTAGTGGAAATAACGGTGTCAATGGCCTGTGGAGTTTCGGATTGAACATTGTAATCAAAGGTTTCAAGCACGTCGTCTTTTGAGCCACTATATTTTCTCTGAAATGTTCCATAAGCACCAAATGTCAAAGAACTCTTTTTAAATTTGACTGCATATTGAACGCCAGCATCTAAAAATACTCCGCCAAAACGCGTTTGAGAACCGTAATGGGTTCTATAGTAATAATTAGAATCAAGATTAGTAGCAGTGCTATTAAAATACAAACGAGTATCATAGCTTTTTTCGCCAAAAAGATAACCGGTATTGAACCCGAAACTAAAATTTTTAATTTTCAATCCTGTTCCTAAAAAGGCTTCGTTTACTCCACCCGTTCCTTCATAAGTCGTCAATGAGCTATCGGTTGAAAACGTATTGCTACCTACTTTATAATTGATTTTTGAAATTGGCTTTAAACCAAGAGCCATCCCCCAGGAAACTTTATTTTTTTGCGCCTTTTTATTTCCTCTTAATAACGGGAACCCCAATTCCAGATAGGGAATAATGCCGTTGTTCGATTTAAAACTCCCAAGCGGTTCTTTACTTTTTAAATTTAATCCGTCATATTCCAAACCAATATCGAGCGTAGAATAAATCAGGTCGCTGTAGGTAGCAGGGTTTACAGTATTTACTGAAGTAGGGTCTGAAAATCCAGCGGAAATACCGCCCATCGCACGATTGGCAATATTAGACGTTGGAATGAGATTTCCAATTCCATATCTTGAGTAAGGAGAATTTATCTGGGCATAGCAAAAAAGCGGTAACGAAGCCAGTATAAAGCAGGTGATTTTAATTTTTGATATCATCATTGTATTTGCTGATCGCATATAGGCCCTTAAGAATCAAACAGGGGTCGGCAAATATCTTATTTTTAAGATGCCTTACAAAATTGACGGTATCACCGCCGGTTAAAAGCACGTTAAATTTATCGAACTTATCTTTGTACAAATCAATAATTCCATCAATTTCAGCAGCCATTCCCAGTATCACACCACTCAAAATATTGGTGTTCGTATCGTAGCCGATTAGTGGAAAATTCCACCCGGCATCCGACTTACTGACTTTTACCACCGGTAATTTCGCGGTGTAATAATTCAATGCTTTAAAACGCATTTCCATCCCAGGCGAAATACTGCCTCCGATGAAGCTATTGTATTTGTTAATAAAATTATAGGTAATGCATGAGCCAAGCGCGATAACAAGTGTATTTTGATCTTTGTAAAAAAAAGCCGCAGCCGCAACCAGCGCTAACCTGTCGGCACCAATCGTTTCAGGTTTGCCCACAGGAGTGGTAAAGGGCAATTTTGCTGACGCATCTAATTTCAAAAAAACACTTCTTTCTGACAGCAGCATTTCTATCTCTGGGTTATGATTAATTACCGAAGAAAGAATCGTGTTTGAAGGTTTGTATTTATCTAAAATATTGATAATCGTTTCAGAATGATCATCTTCTAAAAAAAATATTTCGGTCAACTGGTCGATAGAAAACACACCGCATTTTAAAAATGTATTTCCATAATCAAAGCAAAGTGTAGTTGAATCCAAAAGAGAAAATTTTTTTTGATTAAATTATTATGTTTTGCATTAAGCTTTAAGACTACTCACGAAATATTAAAGCCTGAAATATTTTTGAAATGCCCGTTTAATTTTATTTTATCTTTTAAGGATTCCATTTCTGCAACTACAGGAAGCACTTGTGCCAAATGCCTTTTCAAATATTCCTGCCTCTGCAGTTCATTCATAAAACTTAATAATTCATACTCATGTTCCAAAGATAAACCAACAGCATGTGCTATATCATAGCTCCACAAATCTTCTTCATTTTTATGCAACTCTTTTTCGACTTTAAGCAAACTATGAAGTTCTTTGGTGGCATCAATTACTTTATCAATCAGTAATCGTTTTCCATGTTCATGATTGTGAGGATAACTTACAATGGCGCCGCTGTACAGTTTTTCCGGAACAGAATCGATGACTTCCAAAATCCTGAAAACTTTCTGGCCTTTAGTTTTGATATCCATTTCACCACCCGGATACGTTTTAGTAATTTCTACGATCTCGAGCGAGGTTCCCAACTCTTGCATTTTATTCTTAATTACCACCGGCATACCGAATAATTTTTTTTGTTCAAAACATTCTTTTATAAGCTGCTTGTATTTCGGTTCAAAAATATGCAGGTTCAGATGTTCGTGCGGGTACACGACAATTGATAAAGGGAATATGGGAATAAAATTTGTCATAAATTATAAAACAGGAATATTGTTTATTTATTGGTTTACTACAAATATTTGCAAATTACATTTAAAAAAATTAGTCTGAAAATCACTAACCCCATTAAATAAAGATTAAAAATGTTTACCGCAAAATAAAAAATTTCGGGCTATTTTTAAAAAAGTTTTACCTCTTATTTTCGTCATTGATTCAATTTTCTGAAACAATTTCAACCTAATAAAATGAACAGAGAAAAAGTTATTCTCACTTTAATGAAGCAAAAAAAATTGTCGAATTATTTGGAGATTGGCGTTTTTAACGGCCATATTTTTTTTAGGGTAAAAAGTACTTTTAAGATTGCGGTTGATCCTGATTTCAGATTTGATACGCTTCGCAAAGCGGGAAAACTTTTCTTAAATCCTTACAATGTTTTTAATAAATAGTTCGAAAAAACAAGTGAGAATTTTTTTAACGAAGATGCTTCGGATATTTTATCCGGTAAAAAAATAGAGATCGCCTTGATCGACGAATGCATGAATATTCTTATGCGTTAAACGACGTGGAAAATACTTTAAAATATTTGTCAAAAAATGGAGTGATTGTATTGCATGATTGTAATCCCCAAATAAAATCCGACGCCGTTTCTTTTTACGAATGGAAAGCAAGAAATTTTACAGGTACATGGAACGGCGACGTATGGCGTACACTTTTACACTTAAGAAGTTTGAGGAATGACATTAATGTTTTCACGCTGGATTGTGACCACGGACTTGGAATAATTACATGGGGCCAGCCGGAAAATAAATTGAATTACACATTGCAGCAAATTGAACAATTTACTTTTGAAGATTTTGATGGAAATCGAAAATCATGGATCAATTTAAAGCCAACAGATTATTTTTATGATTATTTTCAATTGAAAAAATAAGGTTGCATTTTACCAAAATTTATTTTTTGTGATGAGTTAGAAGATCATGAAATAAGTGAAGAAAAAATTATAAACATGCAATGCATTATCACAGCCGGGTTTTAATATGTATTTTTTTACTGAAAGATGTAGAAGAAAAGATGCGCTGCGATTTGATAAGAATTTTTATAAGGCGAAAATGGCGCCTAACTGAGTGGCCCAAAAAACAAATGCCCAAAGTATTAATTTGCTTTCTGTTTTGGCAATTGTTGTTTCTAATCTTGCAATTTTTAATTCAATTGCAGATAATTTTTAGTCAATAGCGACAATATCTTTCTTGGTTGCAAAACTATCTTTCTTATTTTCAAAAGTTTGCATTTCAAATATTTTTTTGTTGAAAGACGTAGAAGAAAAGATGTGCTGCTATTTGATAAGGATTTTTATAAAGGCGAAGATCGCGCCTAACTGAGTGGCCCAAAAAACAAATGCCCAAAGTATTAATTTGCTTTCTGTTTTGGCAATTGAAACTTCCAGTTGAGATATTTTTATTTCGAGTCGGGCAATATCATGTTTGGTCGCCAAACTATCTTTCTTGTTTTCAAAAGTTTCCTCAACTTTATCTTTAATTAATGAAACGAATTGCTCTGCTTCCTTTTCACCAAATTTTACTTTTAGTAAATTGAACAACTGAATATCTGATATGTTGAGCGATTGAGACATCACTCAAAGATAATAAAATTTTGTTCCTTTTAAATGTTCTTAAAAGAAAATGAAAAAGTTTAAAATTAAAGAAATTTGATTCGTGTAATAAAAAAATTACGATTTTCTTTTTTCATTTTGCCACCATTTATAACCCACCACACCAATTGCCAGATAAGGAATAGTCATCAGGTAAAGAATTCCGTTATTAAACCCTTGAGCGGGCTTGTCACCCATTTGCATTACTGTTTTTGCGCAGATGGAGCATTGCGCGAAGACTCCAAAACTAAAGAAGGAAAAGGCGACAGTAAATAATAATATAACTAATATTTTTTTCATCGTTTGCGGTTGCAAATATACAAGGAAATAGGAAGGGTTAAAAAAGATTATTGATTTTTGAAGTAACTTCATCGCGGTTTTTTATCAAATTAATTTATTGTTTTTCTTATAATTTATTGAATATATGGAGCATCAGCCATCGCACAGTCTTGAAAATTTTAAAAATTATGTTGGCATAAAATTTCAATTGTACAACAGCCTTTTTACGTCACTTCCTTTTTACAGGATTGAAAAAACAGGAATGTTATTGTCTTTGTTTTTAAATATTTGTGAAGAAGGGTATAAAAAGAAAATGAGTCCCGATCAAATTATCGAAGAGTTTTTTTTCAAGGATACTTCTTTTAAAACTGAGTCTGAAAAATTGGATCTTCTTTTCAGATTTATCCAGTTTGTAGAACGCCAGGTTGTTTTGTTCGATGCCCTGGAAGATGCTGCGTTTACCTTTGTACATGAAACTACGGGTGCAGGCACTTTAAAGCAACTGGAAGTAGAAACCATCCAGTTTAAAAAGGAAAAAGAACTGGTAAAAAAACTGGATAATTTTTCCGTGGAAATAGTGCTTACTGCTCATCCGACACAATTTTATCCGGGTTCGGTTTTAGGGATTATCAATGATCTCTCAAAATCGCTTGCCGAAAATAATACGGCTAAAATAAACATGTATTTACAGCAGTTGGGGAAAACGCCATTTTTCAAAAAAGAAAAACCCACGCCTTACGACGAAGCAATGAGCCTGGTTTGGTATCTCGAAAATGTTTTTTTCCAGGCGGCAGGACGAATTGTTTCTTTTTTGCAAAGCCAGTTTCCTGAAGTGGATTACCAAAATAATCCAATTATCAAAATGGGATTTTGGCCCGGCGGCGACAGGGATGGAAACCCTTTTGTAAATATTGAAACCACATTAAACGTGGCGGACGCTTTGCGTGGCGCCATCATCAAATGTTATTATCTTGAAATCCGAAAACTAAGACGCCGCCTTACTTTCAAAGGTGTAGATGTTTTGTTGCTCGACTTGGAAAAGCAATTGTATAACAATATTTTTATTCCCGGCAACCGAACTGAGATCACCAAAAAAGAGATCCTGAAAATACTCATTAAAGTAAGAGAAATTTTAATTTATCAACACAACGGATTGTTCTGCCATTTAATTGATGGCCTCATCAATAAGGTAAATATTTTCGGTTTGTATTTTGCTTCGCTGGATATACGGCAGGATAGTTCGATTCATAAAAAAGTATTCTCCGCGATGGCAACTTCGAATTCTTTCTTTCCTTCTGATTATGATAAATTAAGTGATGAGAAAAAAATTGAATTTCTTACCAAAAACACCAAAGAACTTCCTGAAAAGGATTATGACGACCCGATAATAAATGACACTTTTAAAAGTATAAGAGCGATTAAATTAATTCAACAATATAACGGCGAAAGAGGCTGTAATCGTTATATTATCAGCCACGCAGAAGCGCCTTTGCACGTATTGCAGATCTATGGATTATTTATTTTATGCGGCTGGAAAAAAGAAAAGCTTAAAGTAGATATTGTTCCATTAATTGAAACAATTAGTGACCTGCAAAACTCTGTTCCGATAATGAAAGCCTTGTTCGAAAACAAAGAATACCGCGAACATTTGAAACGCAGAAATAATGTACAAACCATTATGCTCGGTTTTTCTGACGGTACAAAAGACGGAGGTTATTTAATGGGAAACTGGTGTATTTACAGGGCAAAAGAAGAACTCACAGCGATTTCAAAAGAATATGGAATCGAGGTAATCTTTTTCGACGGCCGCGGCGGCCCACCGGCAAGAGGTGGTGGAAAAACGCATAAGTTTTATGCTTCAATGGGAAAAAATATTTCTAATAAAGAAATACAATTAACTATACAGGGGCAAACAGTTAGTTCCAATTTCGGAACGATTGACTCTGCGCAATACAATCTGGAACAATTGTTAAACGCGGGTATTTCTAATGATATATTTGATGACAGGCATACCAAGCTGGAAAAGAAAGAAGAAGATTTGTTGCAAGACCTGGCGGAAGAGAGTTTCCTATCTTATTCTGCATTAAAAAATCATCCTGATTTTATGGATTACCTCGTGCAGGTGAGCCCTTTGAAATTTTACAGTGATACGAATATTGGAAGCCGGCCTACGAAGAGGAAAAAAGGTAAAATGAATCTTGATGATTTACGCGCTATACCTTTTGTGGGATCATGGAGCCAGATAAAACAAAATGTAACCGGGTATTACGGCGTGGGCACTTCATTACAAAAAATGGAAGAGCAGGGCAAATTTGGACATTTTAAAAAGCTTTACCAGGATTCATTATTTTTCAGAACCTTGATTGATAATTGTGAAATGGCTATGAAAAAATGTTATTTCCCGCTCACTGAATATTTATCCAAGGACAATAAGTTCAGCGAGATTTGGAACATGATTTATGAAGAATATGAAACAACTAAAAAATATCTTTTTAAGCTCACAGGCAACAACGAATTAATGGCAGATTACCCCGTAGAGCAACTTTCTGTTGACATGCGCGAAAAAATGATTTTGCCGTTGGTTACGATTCAACAATATGCGATGACGAAAATCCGCGAAATGGAACAGGAACAAATAAAAGATCCGTTGAAACAAACTTATGAAAAGCTGGTAATGCGGTGTTCATTTGGGATTATCAATGCGGGAAGAAATTCAGCATAAAGAATTTGTAGTAAACGAAGAAATAGTAAGGATTTTTATTTTGGTTGAATATCGTCAATTTTTATTTTTAAAATAAAATAAACGGATCTACGAATTGTGTCCATCAGTCATTAAATATTTTCCTATGAAAATAAAATGGATTTTTTTTCTTTCAATGTTATTTATAATGCCGAAAATTCACGCCCAAACTTTCACCATTGGAACGTATAATTTGCGCTATCAAAATAATAATGACACCGGAAATTTATGGGTTAATCGTGCGCCGCTTGTAGAATCAATCGTCAGGTTTTATGATTTTGATATTTTTGATACACAGGAAGGATTGATAGGAATGATCAATGATCTAAGCGACGGTCTTCCTCAATACCAGCGCTATGGCATCGGAAGAGATGATGGAAAAGATGCCGGCGAACATTCAGCGATTTTCTTTAAAAAAGATAAATTTTCTCTTTTGGAACATGGCGATTTCTGGCTTTCTCAAACGCCTGATAAACCTTCGTTGGGTTGGGATGCGACATGCTGTAATCGCATTTGCTCGTGGGTTTATCTGCAGGATAAAAAGACAAAAAGAAAATTTTATGTCTTTAATACTCATTACGATTACCAGAAAGATTTGGCAAGAAATGAAAGCAGCAAATTGATTTTAGAAAAAATAAAAAAGATTGCAGGAGATAAACCGGTAATTTTTATGGGCGATCTGAATGGAGGCACTGAAACTGAATGGTATAAAGCGATTGCCAGTTCCGGCATTTTAAAAGATACTTACAACGAAACAAAAACCAGGTTAGAAAACAACCCTACTTACCAGGATTTTGGCAAAGCGATTAAGGATACAGAAGTCATTGATCACATTTTTGTAACGAAAGATTTCTTCGTGAAAAAATGGGGCATTTTAAGTAATACTTTTCACGGAAAATATCCTTCGGACCATTTCCCTGTATTAGCAGAAATCAGTTTGAAATAATTACTTCATTTTATAGTGAACGAACAAATAAGTAGAATTTCTATTCTCTTTCAAAAGAAAATCCATAACGAACGATGACGCATAAACGCGGAACTATTTTCTTATTATTTCTTTATGATTTCTTCATTTACAGTTTTGCCATTTGAAAGTGTAATTCGCGCAATGTAAATTCCTGTATGCAATTTGCTAATGTTAAGCGTGTTTATACCGCCATAAAGCGTGTTGGAGGAAATTACTTGTCCTGTAGGATTAATTATTTTGACGATGCCGTTGTAGGATGAAGCCGGACCGGGAGTTTCAATATTAATGACAGATATAGCCGGTACGGGCCAGATATGGATATCATTTTCAACCTTAATATTTTCTGCGACTATTTTTGAATAATTGGTTTTACCATCGTATTGCGTTGCTTTTATCCTATAATAATTCATTCCACTTTCGGGGCTTTCATCGAGAAAAGTATAATTAGATGCTCCGCCTGAAAGTATTTTATTTTGAGAACCTATTTCTATCCATTGTTGACCATTTGTGCTTCGTTCTATATGATATCCCTGGTTGTCGGACTCCTGGTTTATCGACCAGTTAAGCTTTACAGAATTACTATCCAGTGATGCTGTAAAAGCCGTCCAGGAAACCTGCAAAACACTGAAAGGGAAATTACACGAAGTAAGATCTGCGCCCACGCCGGGCTTGCTGAAAGCACCAATATGCGAAAGGCTAAGATCATTATTTAAAAGGTACAAATCATTTTGAGTACTCATATACATTTGTCCGGCATGATTATATGCTATTCCCCCGAAAGGAGCGTTTGTTGGTGTTGCCTGCGTGGGAGCTACTTCCTCAGTAAGAAGGATGGAAGATTTAGCAGTTGTAGGCAAAGGTGCGCCAATCATGTATATTCCCCATTTCGATGAACTGGCCGCAACGATCCATAACCTGCCAACACCATCTACAGCCATATCTCCTGATCCCAGGTTATTAAAAATGGAGGAAAGATCATTACCATGTTGGTCAACCAAGTTGGACCCGATTGTCGTCCATTTATCGCTTGCAATGTTGTAATAACAAAGTGTGTGGTTTCCATCCAGGCAATAGTATCCCGTGCCATCTGCTGTTACGCAACCCCTTACGTCACTTACGCTGATTGGGCTGTTGGCAAGCGTTGTATAGGTTTTTGTAACCGCATTGAAGGAAACAAATTTCTGACTGGATGCAGTATTTTGTTGAAAATAATAAAAAGTAGAATTTTGAATATCGAGTCCAAGAGAATTTGAATTGCTCGTAATACCCGGCGATCCATGGTCCGATGAACTCGTGAGTGCAGTGCCTACTGATGCTGTATTTACGTTGATAGGAACCACATTGCCACTTTGATTGATTCCATAAATCACATTAAACGGATCTGAACAAATCTGTGCATAGACTACATGAATACTAACACTTAAAATAACCAGCAGGATTATGGACTTTAACCTCATTTATGAAAACAATTGTGAAATAATATCCATATAAGAACGTAAAATTTGAGGAAAAATTCTGTGGAATCATTTTTAAGAGTATTTAATTATCCTGTCAATTAATGGTGGCCTCCGTAAGATATTACCCAACAAATAGTTACATTGAAATTATTTTTACAGTAAACGAACAAATTTTATAGATTCCTGTTTTCGATTACATTATTTTTTCTACTTTTTTTTTGACTAATGAATACCAATCATTATCCAAAAGCATATAGGTTAAATGATAACAGAAGAAATAAACATTGCCTTTTGGAAACTATACACCTAATGGGCGTGCTGTTTTAATTATTCAGTAGTATTTGAGTTTCCTTTTTCTTTTCTTGATTGCAGAATTGCAATAGTATTTTGAAATCTATCACTATTTCTAACGGTTCGATTGGTCTTTTTGTTTTCGCGTACCTTTTTAAAACTATTTATTATCAAAATGATTATTGCAATAGAAACAATACCGTATGGGATTTAAACAATTAAGTCTTTTTAATTTTTAAACGCACACTTTACTTTTTTATTTTTCTTTACAGCTTGAAATAGATCAGTGCACATAAATCATTTTTATACTTACAGTAAACAACAAATTTCAAAGATTTTTATTTCCCCCGTTACGCAGGTTTTTCTACTTTTCTTTTTACCAACAAATACCAATCATTATCCAATGGCATATAACCCAGGTCGTAACAGAAATAATAAACGTTGCCCTTTTTATTGGCGTAGGTATGCGTCATGTATTTAAACAGAAATCCTTTTTCAAGCAGTTTGTCTTTATGCGTTTTGGCAATTTCTTCTTCGGTACTAAAAAAACTTTCTAAAATTCTGCGATTCTTTCCGAGCGCATTATTAATATTTCTGACCAAATTATTTTTCGAAGCTTTTAGCTCGTTGTTGTAAGAATTGCGGCAATAGTCATCGCAAAACTTCTTATCAGTCCGGCCTTTCAGCGGTTTGTTACAGTTAAGGCAGGTGGCAGTTTCAGTTGCTGTCATGCTGTTTGGTATTTTTTACGACAGAAAGTTACTATTTAATTTTCAAGTACAAGCATTTACAAACGGTTATATCCAACTATAAACGAATAAAAACCGAATAAGGCTTTTGCGCCATAGCATCTTTGCTGTGTTGATGAAACAAAATAAAATTTATCAACTGAAATAAAAACAATTTTAAAATCAGTCCATTAAAAAAATGGGCGCAAAACGTAAAGT
>JBDTHD010000007.1:0-17814 GCA_039937075.1 Ginsengibacter sp.
TGCCTCACCAGGCGATCAGCATGTCGATAAAACAGATTCTCAAATCCAAACATATTATTTGTTCGGTGCCGGGTACACGAAAAGCAGGGGCTGTAAAAAATACTTTGGAAAAAGAAATCAGCAATCAGTATCCTTCTACTATTTTGCGGACGCATAGCAATTGTATTATTTATTTAGATAGTGATTCTGCCAGTTCGTTAGAGCCTGAAACAAAAGAAAAAATCACATGCATCAGCAACAATTAAAAATCTATAACGCAAGGATAATAACGCCTCATACAATTATTGAGAACGGAAGCATTTTGATTACCGGCGAAAAAATAACTGCGGTGAGTGAAAAAAATATTGAAGCAGAAGATGCGACAGAAATAGATGCAAAATGCCAATACGTATCTCCTGGTTTTATTGATATTCATGTGCACGGCGGAGGTGGCCACGATTTTATGGATGGAAATGAAAATGCATTTTTGAAAATTGCAGAATTGCACGCGCAGTATGGAACTACTTCTATGTTGCCAACTACTTTAACCAGCAGTAAGGAAGAATTGCTTCGAACATTATCCCTTTATGAAAGCGCCAGCAAAAAAAATACAAATGGCGCACAGTTTCTTGGTATGCATTTGGAAGGTCCTTATATTTCTATGAACCAGTGTGGCGCGCAGGATGCGCGTTATATTCGTAATCCGAATGCTGATGAATACCGCGAAATAGTTTCATCCACCACCTGCATTAAACGCTGGAGCAGCGCACCGGAATTAAAAGGAAGTATGGAGTTGGGACGCTTTCTAAAATCAAAAAATATCTTACCGGCAATTGCGCATACGGACGCTATTTATGAAGAAGTGCTGGAGGCTTTCGGTTATGGGTACACGCTTATTACTCATTTATATTCTGCCATGACAGGCGTTACCCGGAGAAACGCTTACCGATATGCTGGCGTAATTGAAAGTGCTTATTTAATTGATGAAATGGATGTAGAAATAATTGCGGATGGTGTTCACCTGCCTGCGCCGCTGCTGAAGTTGGTGTATAAGATTAAAGGTCCTGATAGAATTGCTTTAATCACTGACGCGATGCGTGCTGCCGGAATGCCGGAAGGTGAAAGTATTTTAGGGAGCCTTCACAATGGATTAAAAGTAATTGTGGAAGATGGTGTCGCAAAGTTGCCCGACCGTTCTTCTTTTGCAGGAAGTGTGGCCACCGCCAACCGCTTATTAAAAACGATGGTTGAAATGGCAGATGTACCCATAATTGATGCGGTGAAAATGCTTACGGCAACACCGGCCCGCATCATAAATGTCTTGGATACAAAGGCGAATTGGTTGCAGGAAAAGATGCAGACATTGTAATTTTTGATGATGATCTTACAATTCAAAAAACAATTATACTCGGAACGGACATGTCGCGACCTGTTCCTACGCAAGTAATTCTTTAATAATTCCACTAAACATTTTAATTCCCGTGGGTACTATTTCATCCGGAAAATCGTAATTATTGTGATGAAGCGCTGGTGTATTTAAACCGGCTCCCACACCAAAGAATCCTGTTTTGTATTTTTGGGAAAACCAGCCAAAGTCTTCGCCCCATTTAAAAGGATTTGACTTTGGTAGTATTTGCAATCCATTGTCAATTGAGACTTTTTTTATGAGAGCACCACATTCTTCTGCATTTATCACAGCAGGAAAATAGTCGAACCAATCGATAGAAAATTGTAAGTAATGCTTTGCGCAAATTTCATTGGTTAGCGCGAGAATTTTATCTTTTAATATCTGCATTTCTTTTACAGTCCAGGTGCGGATGGTGTAATGCAATTCTCCTTCGCCGGCAGACACGCCATAAGCCTTTTCGCCCATTTGCATATAGACAGGTGTAAGTAAAGCAAAAGCAGGATTAAAGGTGTCACTGATTATCAGCTTGTCTAATGCTTTAATTAATTCAGCCAAAGCCAACGCAGGGTTCGTTCCGTTTTCGGGCTCAGAAGCATGGGCTAATTCTCCTTTTAGATAGAGAGCAAAACTTTGAACCGTAGCCGAAAAAACATTTCCGGTTTGAACGATGCTGTGCATTTCTTCACCGGGTAAATTATGCATCGCAAAAATATAATCCGGGTTGAGCTGTAAAAATCTTTCGTCTTTTAAAATAGCTTCTGCACCGGTGCCTGTTTCTTCTGCCGGCTGAAAAAGTAAAACCACTTTTCCTTTTTTAAAAGATGGTTCTTTTAACCAAAACAATAAACCGGCTACTATCGCCATGTGTCCGTCATGGCCACATTTATGAGAAATATTTTTGTTGACAGATCGATGTGGAAAATCATTTATTTCTTCAATTGGTAAAGCATCCATTTCACAACGAATCACGATAACTGGTCCGCTGGAAGAAAAAGTAAACATGGCTGCCACGCCATTACCGCCGACTTGAGTGAGAATTTTATCTGCACCATTGTCTGCGAGAAAATCATGTATTCGTTTTGCCGTCTGAATTTCTGACCCGGATAGTTCCGGATGCGCATGCAGTTCTTTTCTTAATGTAATCAAAGATGAAATCATAATACAAATGTACGGTGAAGGCTAAACGTAAACAGAAAGACATAAAATACAAATCAGTATTATTTGTTGGTTTACTTGAATAATGCAACGCGAAATTTCAATCTATATAAATCAAATATAATTCGCGAAATTCGTAGCAACTTGTTTTCAAAACTATAAAATTCAATAAGATTATGAAAAGACGTCATTTCATCAGGAACACAGCAATCGCCGGTGCAGGATTAAGCTTTACTGGGTTGAAATTATCCGCACTTGCAAAAAATAATCCGGCCAATAAAATAAGAGTAGCGGTTATCGGAACCAATGGGAGAGGACTCGCGCACATAGAAGCGTATCACACCATTCCTAATGTTGAAATCGCTTACGTGTGTGATGTCGAAAAAAATGCGTTGGCGAAAGGCATTAATCTTGCTGAAAAATTAAGCGGCAAAAGGCCAACAGCCATCCAGGATTTTCGTACTATTTTAGATGATAAAGATTTGGATACCGTTTCTATTGCGACGCCAGATCATTGGCATACGCCTGCTGCTATTCTTGCCTGCGCTGCCGGAAAGCAAGTGTATGTAGAAAAGCCTTGTGGCCATAATCCTGAAGAAGGAGAGATGCTAATAGCTGCTGCTAAAAAGTACAATCGCCTGGTGCAAATGGGTAACCAGCGCCGTTCGTGGCCCAATATTACCGAAGCTATAAAAATGATTCACGATGGAATAATAGGAGAGGCGTATTTTGGATCGGGATGGTATGCGAATAACCGAACATCAATCGGACATGGAAAAGTTGTGCCTGCTCCTTCTAATCTTGATTGGGAACTTTGGCAGGGGCCTGCGCCACGAGAAGATTACAGGGACAATGTAGTTCCTTATAACTGGCATTGGTTCTGGAACTGGGGCACCGGTGAATCGTGTAATAATGGTACTCATGAAATTGATTGTATGCGTTGGGCGCTCGACGTAAATTATCCGAGCAAAGTGGTTTCCGGTGGTGGCCGTTATGCTTTTAATGATGACTGGCAAACGACAGATACCCAGGTAATTACTTTTGAATTTGATGGTAAAAAAGCCATTAGCTGGGAAGGAAGAAGCTGCAATAATTATCCCGAAGCGGGCGGTGGCAGAGGTTTCAAGATTTTTGGAAAGAATGGCACAATGGTCAACTCCGGCAATGATGATTACAAATTTTATGACAAAGACAACAAGCTGATAAAAGAAAGTAAGGAAGAACCGAAAACCGATACCATCAATTCGATGGGGCCCGGCGTTCAATTAGATGCGTATCATTTTGAAAACTTTATTAACGCAGTCCGCGACGGAAAGCCTTTAAATTCTCCGGTTACCGAAGGTCATAAAAGTGTATTGCTTTGTCATTTGGGAAACATAGCACAGCGCGTTAGCAGAACGCTCCATTGCGATGCGGCAAACGGCGGCAAGATTTTAAATGATAAAGAAGCGCAGGCACTCTGGAGCAGAAAATACCAGGCAGGATGGAGGCCGGATATTAAATTAGCGTGAATTGCTATGAGAAGTTTTGTTCAGTAAAACAACAAATAACGCATTTTCTTATTTTGGATTTCCAAACATTATCTAAGCGGGAAAGAATTGAAAAATGCCTGCGGAAGTTGCCAAGTCATTTTTAAAAAGAGCTTTTCATAGCTTATCTAAAATTGTTTTACCATAACTTCAGGTAATCGGACATAACTAATTGCAATTTCATTTTGAATCCTGCTGTAAGGAAATTTGCATCATGAAATCAAATTGGTTGCCGGTTGTTTTATCAATATTTATCGTAATTGTTATTACCAGTAATCTAATAGCGGATAGCCGTGAAAATAAAACTTCAAAAAAAGAATTTACAGAATTTGTTGCCACAGAGCCGGCAGATACGTTGTGGACTACGCCCTGGAATCAATTTCAAATCCCCACTGATTCTGATTCCGGAAGATTAATAAATTATGGTCGCCAGCTTATAACCAATACTGCTCAATATCTCGGTCCAAAAGGAACCGTTGCGCAAATCACCAATGGTCTTAATTGCCAAAACTGCCACCTGGATGCAGGAACAATCCCTTTTGGAAATAATTTTGGTAAGGTATATGCTACCTATCCACAATTCAAGATGCGAAATGATAAAATAGAAACTATTTTTGACAGGATAAATAATTGCTTTCAAAGAAGCCTTGGTGGTAAACCAATGGACAGCAGCACGCGTGAAATGAAAGCAATGTATGCTTATCTTAAATGGGTAGGACAGAATGTCCCAAATCAAAGTAAAAGAGGGGGAACCGGAATCATGAAACTTAGATATCTTAATCGCCCTGCAGACCCGGTAAAAGGAAGGCAGGTGTTTATGGCTGATTGTCAAACCTGCCATGGAAAAAATGGACAAGGTGTTTTGAACGCTGATGGTAACGGGTATACTTACCCGCCGCTCTGGGGCAAGCATAGTTATAATGATGGTGCAGGCATGTTTCGTATTGGGAATTTTGCGGGATTTGTAAAAGAAAATATGCCTTTTGGTACCACTTATCAAAGCCCAAAATTAACCGATGAAGAAGCATGGGATGTGGCCGCATTTGTAAATAGCCAGCCGCGGCCGCATAAAGATCAAAGCATGGATTGGAAGGATATTGCAAAAAAGCCGATAGACTATCCCTTCGGCCCTTACAAGGATAACTTTACAGAAAAGCAACACAAGTATGGGCCATTTCAACCAATTAAAAATTTTAAACCATAAAAAATAAATATCATGAAAAAAACAATTTTTGTATTGCTCTCCATCTTTTTATTTGGATATAACAGTAATGCACAAACGAATAATTCTGCTTTGCAAAAAAACCGGGAATTTACAGGAGCGCAGGCAACTGGTAAAATGTATCATGCTATTTATCAATTAGATGACAACGACCCGAGAGTGATTGGAAAAACCATCCGCAATATCAATAATGCATTGAATGATCCGAGGCTAAAAGGAAAAGTCCAGATTGAATTAGTCGCGTTCGCAGGCGGTACCGATGCTTATTTGATAGGAAGCAAATATGAAAAAGATTTGAAAGAGCTGGTAGAGAAAGGTGTTATTGTCGCTCAATGCAACAATACACTCCAGGAAAGAAAACTAAACAGGAACAGGCTGTATGATTTTATTGCAGTAGTGCCAAGCGGCAATGGTGAGCTTATTATACGCCAGGCGGAAGGATGGTCTGTAGTGAAGCCATAAAATTTATCATCATCTTAAACAGTACAAATGAAAAAGATCTTCATTACAACAGGTATTCTTTTGCTCTTTATTTTTCAAATAAAAAGTGTGGATGCGCAGAATCACCAGTTTGATCCACCCTGGAATAGACCGCCGCAAAGCAAAGTAATGTTTACCATTCCGGGCGTAGATAATGTGCCTGATCTATTTGGTGACATCAACGATCCTCAGCTGGTAATATTTTTTGCAGGAAACCAATTTATGTGCATTGACGATTTGATAACAGCTTTTAAAGAAAAATTTCCACAATATCGGCGCGTGTTCGCGGAAACTTTACCTCCGGGTATTTTGGCCAAACAAATTGATGGCGGCTCACTCACTATTGGCAATATGCGTATTACTTTAAAGCCCGACGTGTATACCGCCGGCAAAGGACGCATAGATAAAATGGCTAATTATTTCAGCGATACCGCCGTTTATGCTTTTAATAAATTAGCCATCATGACGCAAAAAGGCAATCCTAAAAACATAAAAAATTTAAACGATTTGGCGCGAAAAGATATTCGTATAAGTATGCCAAACCCTGCGTGGGAAGGCATTGCTAAGCTTATTGAAGAGTCCTATAAAAAAGCGGGAGGTGTGGAGTTGGAAAATACAATCATGAGAACAAAAGTGAACGACAGTACCACATATCTCACGCAAATTCATCATCGCCAGACACCGATGAGAATTATGTATGGAAAAAGTGATGCAGGTCCGGTGTGGTATTCTGAAGCGTATTATCAGAAAATGATTGGTCATCCGGTAGACCTGGTAAATATTCCTGACGACGAAAATATTACAGCAACCTATATGGCAGGCGAATTAAAAAATGCGCCTCATAAACAGGCGGCGAAAGACTTTATGAATTTCCTGACGAGCAAAACAGCTAAGGATATTTATAAGAAATATGGTTTTACTACTCCCTAAAAATAAACTTTACTAAAATAAAAATCCGGGCTTTTTGTTGCTTTACTAAGCTCTTAATTGGTTAGTGTTTTGATGAAGAGGTGACACTTTTTCAAAAAGTGTCACTCACCGCTTTTAATAATCTCTTATTCTGCAGGAGGAACAAAACTTCTTGATTCATTAGGCCTTAATCTCACTTCGAGTTGACCGTCCCTTGTGCGTACATCAAACTCTGGCTGAGGTTCGGTTGCAGGGCCGTCGATCACGCTGCCATCCTTCAAAGAAAAAACGGAACCATGCCATGGGCAACGTACTTTACAATCCTCCAATAATTCGCCCTCATCAAGCGGGCCGCCCATGTGACTGCATGTATTGGCAATGGCAAATATCTCGCCATTCTTCCTGGCGAGCAACACATTCACTTTGTTTGCCTGCACACATTTCATTTCATTTTCTTTTAAATCCTTTTCGGCACAAACGGCTACAAAATCATTGGGAAACCCTTCCGGTTCGACGGCATGATTGACGCCCATTTGTTGATTGTACACCAGGTTGCCGCCGATGTAAGCCGAAGCCGTGGTTATACAATAGCCCAACATAGAAAGAGAAATCGCTGTCTTGCGCGATTTTTCATTTTTCCGAAGTATTGCTGAGGTGAGATAGAGCGCTGTTGCGGTAACATTAAGTATCGCATGGGCCAGGCCAGCTTTGCGTTCTATTTGCGTGGTCCCGGTCCAGTCTGTTAATCCTGTGACAGCGGCTCCTGCCGCGCCTGCGAGACCAATAGCAACTGCGGCATCAGCGCCCGTTTTATATTCATCGCTGCCACACAATTCCATCGTATCTAAAACAGCCGTAACCGTCCACGCGCCGATAGGCACATCAGTAACCAGCGGATGCAATGCATGGCCCAGCCATTTACCATGCAAAAAGTTTTTGATGTCGTTGCCGGTTTTTCCGCCAGCCTTAAATGCATTTAAAATCACCGGCTGTATGGCCTCTCCGGCCTCTCCCAACCATTGCTGGTCGTCAATTATATTCATTAAAGATTTTGTAGGCATAGATATTATTATTAAAGTTTTTACAAATCGGTTTAATCAGAAACGTTTTTTCAATATGAATTCTTAACTAAAAAGATGAAGTCTATAATGCAATCGTTCCAACAAATATGCCAATACATAAATCCTTCCATAGTCCGTGTTTCTGTAAAGAGATTTTCTTTGTTTCCATTCACCATTCACTATTCACTACTCACCATTCACCATTCCTTATTCTCATAACTCATAACTCCAAATCCGGCATACTGATTGTTTTGTAAAATAAAATTCCATTTATTATAAATCCCTATTGTTTCAATATGAAAAGAGTTGCGATTATTGGTGGCGGCCCCAGTGGCTTGTTTGTTTTTAAACGATTGGTAGAAGCGAATGCCCATGATGTATCAATTGAAATTTTTGAAAAGAAAAAAGAATTGGGCCCCGGAATGCCATACAGCAGGGAAGGCGCTGGTAAGGAACACATCACCAACGTATCTGGGAATGAAATTCCGGAGATGGAAAAATCATTAACTGAATGGATGAGGAAGCAGGAGCCGGAAATGTTGAAAAGATTCAACATTGATGCAGATAAATTCAACGGTTATAAAGTAGTGCCACGCCTACTTTTAGGCCAATATCTCGGCGATCAGTTTCATTTGTTGGAACATCATGCTAAAGAAGAAGGTATTCCTGTTACCATTCGTCGGGGCGAATTGGTAACTGATATTATCGATGGTCCTTCGGATAACCTGGTAAAAATAATAACCGATAAAAACGAAAGCCATTTATTTGACTACGTTATTATTTGCACAGGTCATTACTGGCCTGTTTTACACGAAGGAGTTGTACCCGGTTATTTTGATTCGCCTTATCCACCGGCAAAGCTGGCTATGAAAATCAATCACCCGGTTGCTATTCGTGGTTCATCACTTACTGCCGTAGATGCCGTGCGCACGCTGGCCCTGCATAATGGCGAATTTGTAAAAGATAAAGACAACAAAATCTCGTTCAAGCTTGCAGATGATAGCAATGGCTTTAAACTGATATTGCATTCGAGAGAAGGTATGCTTCCTGCTGTGCGCTTTCATTTGGAAGATTCACATTTAGGAAAAGGAAGCATTCTCACCAACGACGAAATTGAAAATAATAAAAAAGAAAATGAAGGTTTTCTTTCGCTTGATTATGTATTTGAAAAAAACTTTAAAACGCCAATCAAAGAAAACGATCCCGAATTTTACAAAAAGATACAGCATAAGAATATGGAGGAATTTGTGGCCTTCGTCATGAACGTACGTGAGTCTGTAAGACCTTTCGATCTTTTATATGGAGAATACATTGAAGCAGAAAAATCAATTGACAGAAAAGAATCTATTTACTGGAAAGAAATGCTGGGTGTGCTCAGCTTTGTGATGAATTATCCTGCTAAGTACTTTTCTGCGGAAGATATGCTACGATTGAATAAAACGTTACATCCGCTGATATCCATCGTCATTGCTTATGTACCCCAGGAATCTGTTGAAGAAATGCTGGCGTTGCACCAGTCGGGACTGCTGGAAATAGTTTCGGTTGGGCATGACAGTTATGTAGAGCCCGGAGAAGAAATGGGCGGTACTTATTTTTATACAGATACAATGAATCAAAAAAAATCGACGCATTATAAAACCTATATTGATGCAGTGGGGCAGCCGCATTTATCTTATACCAATCTTCCTTTTAAAAGTCTTGTTGAGCAAAAAACGGTTAGCGCCGCTAAAATAAAATTTCGCGAATCGTCCAATGCAACCAAAGAAAAAGAAACAGGAAATAAAAGTGTAATCATCGACGACAACGGCTCTTACCTGAATGTGTCGGGCATTGCGATTAATGACAACTTCCAGGTGCTGGACGAATTTGGTGCGTATAATGAGCGCATCTTTATGATGGCGGTTCCTTATATTGCAGGTTACAATCCCGATTATTCGGGACTTGATTTTTGCGAGGCCGCTTCAAAGCTTATCGTGCAGCGTATTTTAAAAGAATTGACCGTTATTTAAATTATGATCATGAATGATTGTTCTCCGTCCACTGAATCCTTAAAGTTGTTTTTGTTATTGTTAGGTTCCAGGGCGCCGCGGAGAAACGTAGAACAACATGATTTTTTTTTCGGAATTGCTCATAATTTAAAAGAGTTGATTCCTGATATCAAAGCCTTTTGGCGGGAAGCGGGTGACAGCATTCACATTGATGCGTGGCGGGAAATCAACAAAGTGGACGGATATAAAATAGAAGTCACTTCTAAAAATAAAAGCGTGACTTCGTCAGAAAAGAAATTGTTTTTTATTAACCTCGGCGGCTACCAATCCGGCAAGTTTGAAGAGCAACATTATACTGTTTTATCGGTACAAAATGACCGTGCGCTTGCCATCCAGGAATCGAAGAAAACCGTTTTCTTTAAAACCAATTCTATTAAAGGGGGCAGCTCGCATATTGATGATAAATATGGAATTGACGTAGACGATGTTTATTGCATTGAAGATATTTTAGTGCCTGCGCATAAAGAAAAATACCAGGTTGTAATTACAGAAGCAGAAGGCTTGCCGGAGGATGAAATCCACTTGGGATATTTTAAATTAAGTAAGCTGTAGTGTACAATATTGTCTGAAACAGGATTTTCAGGATTCGGGGATTGTAGGATTATAATTCACATGAGATCACGCTGGCGCAGTTCTCCCAACCTGTGACTGTTCGTTACTAATTGTTCGGATCAAAATCAATTTTGCTTTTTAATTTCATCAAAATTGAAATCCGAAGTATTTATTGGTTTACTGTACTTTTATTCCGGCTGAAAATTCTTTGAATGCCCAGCCACCGCCGATGCGTAAAACGTTGCCTGCTATTTCAAACCATTAAAATTAAACTTCTATGATAAATCTACTTTGGGCACTGCTAAATATTGGATTATTCCTGTTTTTCATTGTAATTTGTTTCAAAGCGACAAAGCTCGTTCGTGAAAAAATTGGTTTTTTTGCATCTGCCGTTTTCGTTTTGGGACTTTTGTCTTTTGTATCAAATTCGAATAATGACAACAATAAAGAGATGAATTCAAACCGAACTAAAACGTGGGAATTTGCTAAAGAAACGAATTTAAATCAGAATGAAGAACATACAATAAGTGTTGATTTGGAAAAAAACTTGGTTTCTAAATACCTATTAAATATTGAATATAGACAAGACAAATTAAGGCAAACCAACATTCCAATCAGTGCAAATTCTAATATGACAGGCTTAATTAGTGGAATAAGCTGGAATCCTTCATTAATTGTAGTAAACGAGACAAATGACAATAATAAATTTGAATATTTTGTAATTGGTGTGGTAAAGTGGAAATTACTGGGGGCGACAATATATTCTCAACCAAAAGAATATAAAGGTATCGCACTGACAAAATAAGCCAGCTGGTAAAAACAAATTTGAAAAAAATGGCTGACGGTGGTTTACGCCAGTTTATTCGTTACAAGAAAGATGAGATTATTGGTAAATTAATAACAAAAATAAATGGACGATACAGCCTTGTAAATAATCCTATTTATAGTTTTTTTTACAGAAGAAAATGTTGGTCAATTGAATATATAACGGTCATGACTACAGACCTAAATAATTTTTTTGTAACCGTTCAAAGTAGAACAGGATTGGGTATTGATTTTATTGGGACAGAAAAAATTAGGCAATTTATTGTTAGTTCTTTAATAGACGTGATTAACTCTGACTGACTGCTGCTTACATCGACTTGGCAATAGCTGCGCTGACGTGCATTTCATCGGCTTTTTGTTCGCTTGGGCTGTAGTTCCGGACTAAAAATTCTCTATTGAGCTACTGGATAAAAGAAGCGTTGAAAATATTAAATCAATAACAGCGCTCAGACAAATGGACTGGTGAAAACAGGTAATTCATAAAATCTTTATATTTGGCTTATGAACACAATGCAAATTGATATATTAAATCCGAAAGTCGGAAAACTGTTAAAAGATCTTGCTGACATGAATTTAATTTCAATTAAAGACACGGGTAATGACGGCTTTTTGAAAATCGTTATGCAACTACGCAAAAAAGCAAAAAAGAATCTTCCTTCATTAAATGAAATAACGAAAGAAGTTGAATTTGTAAGAGCAAAACGTTATGCCAAAGAAAAAAAATAGAATTGTTATTGATACTAATCTTTGGATAAGTTTTTTGTTGACAAACGACTTTTCTAAACTTGATAATTTTTTTGCGAACAAGCTTGTTACAATTCTTTTTAACCAGCTTTTGCTTGATGAATTTATCGAAGTAGCTCAAAGACCAAAATTTAAAAAATACTTTTCTCTGACAGACCTGGAAAATTTGTTATTTCAAATTAAAAATGAAGCCGAATTTATTCAGGTTACGAGCAAGGTGAGAATTTGCCGCGATCCAAAAGACGATTTTTTGCTGTCACTGGCAAAAGACGGTAATGCAACGCATGTCATTACAGGTGACAAAGATTTGCTTGACATAAAATTTTTTGAAAGAACAAGGATTCTAACAATGGCAGATTTCTTATTGAAAAAATAGAGTCTTGCAATCTACAATCATCTCACTCTTTGGGCGCAAGTTTGATTTTTATTTATCACCCAAACGTCCACCTGTTCTTCCTAATTTCATCAAAATAAAAATAGAACCAATTTATTGCTTTACTGTATTTTTAATTCCTGGATGAGGCAAAAGAATCTCGCGCTAAAAGAAAAACAAAATTCAGTAAATATTCAAACGCATTGACCACTTCAACAAGCATTTATTCCGAACTTGAACTTATTGACAAATTGGTTTTTAAAACTTGCGGACTTGACTTCACCAATGTTCAACGGGAATTGGAAAGCAAAGAATATTTTGCTCATCATTTTCAACTTGGCGGACAAAATATAAAGTTTCGGACCGCGAAAATTACGCCCACAAAAACAGGACAGTTTGTAACAATTTGGAAACGTAACAAAACAGGAATTACAGAACCTTTTGACATTGCAGACGACATTGACTTTTACATCATTGCGGCACGTCAAAACAAAAACTTCGGGATTTTTATTTTTCCGAAGTTGGCGTTATTTGAGAACAAAGTATTATCCGGCAAAACGAGAGATGGAAAACGCGGAATAAGGGTTTATCCAACCTGGGACTTAACAACAAACAAACAAGCACAGAAAACTCAACTTTGGCAAACAAAATATTTTTTAGATCTTTCAGAAGACCAACAAATTGACTTGAAAAGAGCAAAACATTTATTAAGTTCGGACAAGCCAAATGAAAAAAATCGTTGACGAAAAAAGAACGAGCCGCCGCTTTTAGCGCAGACTTGATTTTTATTTATTCGCACAAACGACCGCCTGTTCTTTCTAATTTTATCAAATAAAAATAGAACTATTTATTGCTTTACTATATTCTTAATTCCTGGACGAGCAGGAGCACAAAAAGAAGATTTTTGAGGCCATTGATATTACCTTTTAGAGTAAACCAATAAATAAAACGGATTTATATTCTGACTCATTATTTTTTTTAAAAGTCCGCGGTGCTTTTTGGTGGTTGGGGACGAGCAAACACAAAAGCAAGTTGATTTTTTTTGTTTTGGGAATATTGAGAATAAAGAATATATTTGATATATAAGTTTTGCTGGTTGTTTATATCCAATCCTAATTGAAAGATTATTACCCCTCCCACCTTAATCTATTTTCAACCAAAAACATTTTACCATGCGACAAATCATTACCGCCATTTTCTTCAGTTTTTTAGCGCTGAATCTAAATGCACAATTCACTCCAAAATTAGATAACAGTGTTGAAGGAATTAATGAATACGAACTACCTAATGGCCTCAAAGTATTGCTCATGCCTGATGCAGCTCAAACCAATGTGGTTGTAAATATTGTGTATAAAGTGGGTTCGCGCCAGGAGGGCTATGGAGAAAAGGGAATGGCACACCTTATGGAACACATGCTTTTCAGGCCAAGCAAAAAATTTACCGATATCAAAAAGGCAATTTCCGATAAAGGGGCCATAGCGAATGGAACTACCTGGTATGACAGAACGAACTATTATGAAATCCTTCCCGGAAGTGATGAAAACCTTCGATGGTCTTTGGATATGGAATCTGACAGGATGGTGAATTCAAAAGTGCTGGAGGCAGATTTACAAAAGGAATTTACTGTGGTACGCAATGAATTTGAAATGGGCGAAAATGATCCGTCTGGTATATTAAATGAAAGAATCCTTTCTGCCATGTACTTGTGGCACAACTATGGCAAATCGACCATCGGGAGTAAGGAAGATATTGAAAGAGTGAAAGCGGATAACCTGAGAACATTTTATAAAAAATATTACCAGCCGGATAATGCAGTTCTTATCATTGCCGGAAAGTTTGATGCTAAAAAAGCGTTGGCTTATGTGCAACAATATTTTGCTCCAATTCCAAGGCCAACGAGGGTTTTACAACCCACTTATACCGTAGAGCCTGCGCAGGATGGCGAAAGATCTATAATGCTTCGCCGTACCGGTGACATTCAATACGTGGCAATGGCCTATCACACGCCTTCTTATGCGGATAAAGATTTTCCAGCCAACGATGCATTGATTGAAATATTGACTAACAATCCTTCGGGAATTTTTTATAAAAAATTGATTGATACAAAACTGGCTACGGGAGTTACCGGATATTCCCAAAATTTACATGACCCTGGCTTCACTTATTTCCAGGTGACTGTACCATTAGATAAAAATATTGACAGCGCTAAAAACGTTCTGCTCAATGCCGGGGATGAAATTGGTAATATGAAATTTACTGAAGAGGATGTCACAAGGGCAAAAAATGCTCTGATGAAAACTATTGACAATGTAAATAATAATACTTTAAACCTTGCCATCACTCTCACTGAATTAATCGGTGCGGGTGATTGGCGTCTTTGGTTTCTTTACCGTGACAGAGTTGAAAAATTAACTGTGGATGATTTGGAAAGAGTAGCTAAAAAATATTATCTGAAATCAAACCGGACTTATGGCGTTTTCGTTCCTGACGCTTCGCCAAAAAGAACAACAGTTAATGAAACTCCGGACATTGCTCTATTATTAAAGGGTTATAAAGGACAGGAAGTGACGGCAGAGAAAGAAACTTTTGTAAACAGTATTCCAAATATTAAAAAGCATGTTGACTATGGAACTCTTTCAAACGGAGGCAAGTATGCTCTACTGGAAAAACCAGCCAAAGGTGATAAAATAGCCGCAACCATAATGCTACGATTTGGCAACGCTGAAAATCTGGCTAACAAAAACGAAATTGGTTCTTTATTGGCGGGCATGTTGAAAACAGGAACTACCAACAGGACCAAGGAGCAAATTTCTGATGAGTTGGATAAGTTCAAAACAAGTATCAGTTTTAGTGATAACGCTGGAGTATTGAACATAAGAATAAGTACTGACAAAAAAAACCTGGATTCTGCATTGAACCTTTTGACTGACCTTCTTAAAAATCCAAAATTTGGCCAGAAAGAATTTGACAAATTAGTGGCCCTGACCAAATCAAACTACGAAACTGATAGGCAGGATCCCCAGTCTGTAAGTTATGAGAGACTCGCAAAACTTACCACTAATTATCCAAAAGGACATCCATTTTATGCAGCAAGCACCGATGAAGAACTTGAAAGCCTTTCAAAAGTAAATCTTGATGATCTTAAAAAATATTATGAGGATTTTTACGGCGCTAACAACTCACTTTCAGTTTTTGTAGGTGGTATTGATAAAAATGTAGTAAACCAATTTTTGAAAAATACTTTTGGTAACTGGAATAGTAAAGAAGCCTATGCTGAAATAGAGCCTGAATATTTTGATGTAAAAAGTACCACAGAAAGTGTTGAAACTCCTGACAAAGCGAATGCAGTACTTGCAGGCAATATCAATTTACAGCTATCTCAAAAAGATCCTGATTATCCTGCGGCAATGATGGCCAATGAATTGTTAGGCGGAGGCACATTTATGGCTTCACGCATCAGTCAACGGCTTCGTGAAAAAGATGGTATGAGCTACGGAGCAGGCAGTTATATGATTGCTGAGTATAAGGAAAAAGAAGGAACATGGCAACTCAATGCGATATTTAACCCCAAGGTAAAAAACCGGCTTGATTCTGCATTAAATGAAGAAATTGATCGTGCAATCAGCAAAGGATTTACGCAGCAGGAATTAGACAATTCAATAAAAAGTCTACTGCAAGTTCGTCAAACCTTGTTGGGCCTGGATAATTATTTAGCCTATCAAATATCAGCTTACATGAAAGATGGAAGAGATTTAAATGATTTCACTGATTTTGAAAATAAAACAAAAGCGCTCAGTCTGGATGAGGTCAATTCTGCGTTGAAAAAACATTTTGACAAATCAAAATTAGTATTGGTTTACGCTGGGGATTTTAATAAAAAATAATTAATTTCTTATTTTAAAAAACGAATGGGCAGCCATTCGTTTTGTTTTAAATGAAAAATCAAACTCAATACCAGGTTAAAAAATTCAGTCAATTCTTTTGCTTCACTGCGTTGGCTGGACTTGTATTGTCGTGTTGTAATTGGTTTAATAATAAAAATGAAAAATTAATATTCAATCCTCCACTACATAAAGTGTATCATTTTTCACTAACAAAATATGCTACCTCAAGCCTGACCTATCAATCTGTTCTATCAAAAATATATGATACGGTTTATCTCAATTTCTCTTTACAAAATATTCACAAAACAGATACTGCTGACACTTGTAAAATTACCCTCGAGAGCTTTTTATGGAAAGGGAAATTTAAAGTAAATTATCAGAGAGATTCCCTTCATGCTTTGTCTACGAAGGTGGTATTGAGCGACAGCGGAAAAGTAGAATGGGTGCAGAATATGGATGCCATAGTGCAGGATATAGACAATGATAGCGCGACGGGCAAATACCTGAGTGGCGTAATTCCCGACCAGGTAAGTGAGACAGCAATAACGGATATGCTTACCCGCATTTTCTCTGTAATACCTGCGAAGAAAGTAGCGCCGCAGGACACATGGATAACCAATATCACTTTGAACACAAAGCACCCTGTAAACTTCAGTAATTTTAATGTTCTGAAAAGCCGTAATGGCGACACTGCATCTATCGAAATCAAATCGAATGTTTTTGCGAGCCGGTCGCCGGGCGATGAATTTTATATTAAAGGAAATCAAACCGGTGACGCATTAATAAATTACCAAACCGGAATTCCTTACCGGTATGAAACACAATTCGAAACCGTAACCACTACTTCTGTTTACGATATAAAAGATACGGAGAAATTTATTTTAATTAGGAAAGAAAAATGATTTTTTCCCTTTGGCAAAATTAAAATCTGTTATAAAAGTTGTTTTACTGTTCCGGCAAGTTATTTTTTAATAGCATTATTTATTTTTACCTTGCCGTTTCAAAACTAATTTTTTGATTAATACTTTATTACAACATCAGTGGAAATCTTTTTGGCGAAGCCGAAGCGCCGGAAGGAATATTACGATGCAAATTATCATCGGTTTTTTTGTTTTGTATCTTACTGGTGTAGCTATTTTCCTTGGTTTTTCCTTGGATAAGATTTTGGCGGAAGGTTTTCCTGGGAAAGATATAGTTACCGTTTTCATGGGATTGATTCTTTATTATTTTGCATTTGATCTCATCATGCGTTTTATCCTACAAGATTTGCCAACCCTTGCCGTACAGCCTTATTTGACCCAAAATATAAGGCGTGGAAAATTGGTGATGTTTTTAAATGTGCGGTCTCTTTTTTCCATATTTATCTTTCTGCCGTTATTTCTTTTCATACCTTTTATTACTACTGTCATCAGCGCAAAGTACGGCTCGCTGGTTTCCCTGTCTATGGTAATCTGTATTTTTAGCCTTGCGATTTTCAATCATTTCCTGGCGTTGTTTATCAAAAGAAAAACGATACTCAACCAGTGGTGGCTGATTGGCTTTTTCGTGGCGATTCTTTTGGTAATTGCTGCCGACTATTATTACATCTTTTCGTTTAGGATATTTTCTGAAGCGGTGTTTATGCAAGTCGCAAAATCTCCGTTGC
>JBDTHD010000008.1:0-1994 GCA_039937075.1 Ginsengibacter sp.
ATGAAGCCATTCCGGGAATGGAACCAGGCGAGAAAAAAACCATCAGTATTGCTCCTGAAAATGCCTATGGTGAAAAAAATACGGAAGCGATTATTGAATTTCCGAAGTCTAATATTCCTGAAGATATGAAGCTGGAACCCGGCATGAAATTGCAACTGCAAAACCAGGCGGGGCAACCTATTCCGGTAGTGGTTACTGAAGTAAAAGATGATGTTGTGATATTGGATGCCAACCACGAATTGGCAGGAAAAGAATTGGTTTTTGATATCGAATTGGTAGAAATTTCTTAAAGAAATTTTTACATAAGAAGGAAAAATATTACACTCAACGGTTTTAATTCCAAGAGTTATTTACATGGAGGTTTTAAGGTTTGAAAGAATATTAATTTTTATTCTCTAAATCTTGAAACCTTCATTGTTTGCGGCACACTCTCCTATTTTTTGTAACTTTGAAATAAACTTTTTTATGGCGACTCAAATACTTTCTCCGTCAAAAAATGATAAAAAGCAAACCGATTTTCTACCACTGATGGGAACGGATTACGTAGAATTTTATGTAGGAAATGCGAAGCAGGCAGCCCATTATTATAAAACTGCTTTTGGGTTTCAATCGTTGGCCTATTCCGGCCCTGAGACAGGCGCAAAAGATAAGGTCAGTTACGCAATAAGGCAAAATAAACTCACGTTTGTGCTGACTACTCCTCTCAGGAATAATACTGAAATCGCTGCGCATATTTCCAAACATGGGGACGGAATAAAGATGCTTGCGCTAAAAGTGGAAGATGCTACGAGCGCGTGGCAAGAAACTACAAAACGTGGTGGTAAAAGTTATATGGAGCCAACGGTCTTGAAAGATAAGAATGGCGAAGTAATTATGAGCGGCATTCATACTTATGGCGACACGGTTCATTTATTTATAGAAAGAAAAAATTATTCGGGGCCATTTATGCCGGGGTTTAGAAAATGGGAAACTATTTACAATCCAACAGATACCGGACTTTTATACGTGGATCATTGTGTGGGCAATGTTGGCTGGAACCAGATGAACCCATGGGTAAAATTTTATGAGGACGTAATGGGGTTCAAAAATATTTTGAGTTTTGATGACAAAGATATCTCTACAGAATATTCTGCTTTAATGAGCAAGGTGATGAGTAATGGAAATGGTTATGTGAAATTTCCAATTAATGAACCGGCGGAAGGAAAAAAGAAAAGCCAGGTAGAAGAATATCTTGAATTTTATGACGGCGAAGGTTGCCAGCACGTTGCTCTTGCTACGCATAATATTATCGAAACCGTTACTGAATTAAAAAATCGTGGAGTAGAGTTTGTAAAAATACCTGAAAGCTATTATGCAACTGTTTTGGAACGCGTAGGGCATATTGATGAGGATCTAAAACCGTTAAGTGAATTAGGAATTTTAATTGACAAAGATGAAGAAGGCTATTTGTTGCAAATCTTTTCCAGGCCGGTAGAAGACAGGCCCACACTGTTTTTCGAGATTATTCAACGAAAAGGTGCAAAAAGTTTTGGTAAGGGAAATTTTAAAGCTTTATTTGAAGCGATAGAAAGAGAACAGGCAGAAAGAGGAAATCTATAGAAAAAAACTTTCCCTGTTCCATGGAGGATTTTAAGAAGTTAACAAATTTTAAACTGCTTTTTCATCAATAAAAAAATTAATTTTACGTTTTTTAATAAGATCAATTGTCATCTCAAAATGCCTTATAAAATTTTCCGGTATTTTTTCTTTTTGCTGCTTTTTTTGTGTCAAAGCTTTTTTAGCAATGCTCAAACTTCGTATATTCCTATCCGCAATGTTAACCTTAAAATGTCAGAACAATTAGGCATAAGGGAAGATTCTCTTCAAAAAGAATTTAAAGCAAAAAGCCTCGAATGGCCGGTGAAGTTTATGTACATCCGCAGTTTTAAATACGACGGTCAATTGGAAGTTTGGGTAAAAAATTCCGTCAAAGAAAAATATAAATTGTTTAAAAC
>JBDTHD010000009.1:0-2704 GCA_039937075.1 Ginsengibacter sp.
CTGATTATTTTAGTTTGCGAAGGAAGAAGCGATAGTGCGGCAGGATTGACATTGCCCCAGGAAGCAAAAATTCTGAAAGATCTTCATTGCGTTGAAGCGCTAAATCTTGATGGCGGCGGAAGTAGTTGTATGTTGATCAATGGTAAACAAACAAACACCCCATCTTCCAAGGGTGTTCAACGGCCTTTGCCATCTGTATTTTTAATAGAAAAAAATTAAATCGTAAGTAAAATCTTTGTTCTCAAACGCTGAAGATTTTTATAAAAGAAATCACAGTAAACGGACAAATAAGTAAGATTTTTATTTTATGAAATTCCGGTAAATCTTAATACGGAAAAAGTGCGGGGTTCAACTGTCTCAATTTGTAGCATCTGAATTCGGTTATAGGTTTGTCTATTACGGCGCTCGCCAAAAACATTCTTGTCTCAGGTAAAAATTTTGCGTTCAGCAAAACTTCTGATATCTTTTCATCTCCATAATAACGCCTGCAATTGCGGATGTCTTGTACATCTCCACGCTCAAATACACACTCAATAACAAAATTGGCTTTGGTGTCGTAATTGATCTTTTCAAAATCGACATCGCAAAAAATACGCTTATTAAAAATAGGTTTTATTTTATCCGCCATAAAGCAAAGATATTGACGATTTATTTTTCAAAGGCATCAGATATCACTTTAGTGTCCATAAAAACCTTGACCTCTACAATCTTTCCATCCTGTAAAGTAAAAGCCTGCACCCAATCAGCAGCATAACTTTGCCCGGTTGGTTTTACTTCCGCTTCATCATGGCCGATTACCACCACTGAATCTTCATTGGTGCAAAACTTTTGCGGAACAAAAGATTTCATTTTCAGATTCTCATCCTGAATTTTAAACATTTTCATCACCTCATCAATGCCGGTGAAAGTTCCCGAAAACGGAATGAAAGGTGCGCCGGCTCTTTTCCAAACCACGTCTTTACTAAAAGCTGATAAAACTGACGGAATATTTCCTGATCCAAAATCTTTATACATCTGCTCAATTACCTGTTGATTGTTGTTCAGCATATTTGTTCAAATTTGTATCGTTAAAAAAAATCTCATTTGCCGTTGGTTCTTCTTTTTTAATATGATTTTGCTGATGACGAAAAGCGCTCATTTTCTCATAAATAATTTTTCGCGAGCGGTTGAAATTCCCAATCGGCTTGTGTTCCGGGAGCGAATGCCACACATTGAAAGAAAGATTATCACCAAATTCCTTTTGCTCTTCCGTATCAAATGTTTGCATAGGAATGCGAATGGTCGCTACTTTTTGAAAAGACGAATTCCAATCCGCGGTCGGATTTTCGATAGGCATTGTTTCAGCATCCGTTTGAAACTGCACGCAGAAATCATAAAAGATTTCATTTTTTGATAAAGTTTCCTGCATTTTCAATCTTAAAAAATCCGGATCATTGTTGTTCTGAACGCAGGTAAGATCATTTTCTTTTGAAGGAAATACCGCATATTTTACGGCCTTAGTTTCATTTTCAAAACGAAAAGGAACCGTGCTGTAATAATTAAGTTCAAAAGGATGGTTACATTTTATTTTGGCTTTTGCCCCATTGATAAAAATGGAAGCATTTTTAAAAATAAAAGGAATTTTTTTTACAACAGGTCCTTTAAACGGCAACATAGTAACCACCTGCAGCACTTCGTAAAAGTCTTTTACATCTTTGGCTACAAAGGATTTGGTATTCATTAAAATAAAATCCTGGTTGATATTTTCTGTATTTTCAAGAGGAATTTTTTCTCCCGGAACGTTCATTATTTTGATGGCAAATCCGCGAATATCTTTTTTATTATCATCCAAAGGTTTTGTATTTCCATTCGAAAAGCGGAGCCACGCAGGGAAAGATTTTTCTTCTTTGAATAAACCTATTTTTAAATTTTCAGGAAGATTTTTTTTAATGATGAATTCTGCTTTCACACATCCATTTATTTTAGGATGGATTTGACGAAGCTGCTTTTTATTTTTATAAAGCCGCAACATCTGATCCTGTAATAGCGCCACGATCTGATTGGCGACTTCATCTTCATTTTCTTTCGGATACTCTTTTCCTATAACAAGACTCCCCTGTGTTGTATTCATTATTTTTGATTAAACATTATTCTTAAAAAAATAAAAATTTCTAATCGTTAATTCATGGGTAGCCGATTTTTAAACAAGGAGATAGGATTAATTATTTGCACTCAATAAAATGTATACGCTCTAATTAAATTGAATATAGTAAAATTACTTATCTTTATTTTAATTCCTCGAAAAAACCCGCCTGCTGAGCCTATCATAAATTTTTCAGATGTATTTTTATTAATAAAAAAATTTCAGAACAAAGCGATTGGGACGAGCTTTTGGATTCTATTTCCACCAAAAAGCTTACACCCATTATTGGGATGGAAATGTTTAAGTTCAAACTGGCTGAAAATAATTGATGTGTAAACTTGCTATCAACCTGTTGCGCCATTTTGAACCATTAAATGTTCCGCCCAAAAAAACCTGCGTTTTTTGCTAAAATAAAAATATAGTGGAACAACAAATTTTGGCGATTTCTATTTTTTAAAAAATACTTGATTCTGCTGCTCAATATTTATTCTGTCATTGTCGGTGGAAGGTTGGGAAATAACCAGGAATTCCAAAGGTTCTGATGATTCGTTGGCGACAGAATGATTACTGTTTTTGTCGATC
>JBDTHD010000010.1:0-5273 GCA_039937075.1 Ginsengibacter sp.
CGAAATCAACCAGAAAGAAGAGGGAGAATCCACGATCATTTTTGTTGTCCACCAAAAGGTGCAATAAAATGGCGCTTGCAGAAAAAGGATACGGGTGATATTAACTGTTGAAAGTTTTAAATAGATAATTCTTTCCTGTGCACTGATTACATCTTCACTGTTATTAATTTTGCCTATCAAATAAATTTGATGAATGTAAACAATGATAGCGATCGATGTAATTAAAATAATCGCACCGCAGGAAACAAGGAAAAATATACTCGCTTTTCCTAATGAAAAATAAAAAATGTAACTTAAAAACATTACCCACAACACACCCAGCGCAACTGCAATTAATTTAAAATTAATTAGTGATTTTAATTTTTTCTGTGCTTTATCTTTTTGCAAAGATTCAAAACATTGCAGATTTAAAACCCACGATTGCATGTTCAAAACCTGCGCCTGTTCAAGCTTTTGATTATAGGATTCCAAAATATCTTTTAATTGTGCGTCTTCCATTCTTTTAATTATTAAAATTTGAAAATTTTTGTTTTAAAACTTCTTTCACCCGGCTGATTTTCGTAGCCACGTTGGTTTCTGATATTCCGAGTATCTCTGATATTTCTTTATAACTTTTTGATTCCAGGTAAAGGATCATTAATGCTTTATCGAGTTCCTTTAACTGATTGATATATTTTTCAAGGATGGTAAGATTGTCCTCCAATTCAACTGAATCGTCAGGTTCTTCTTTAAGATCGTTGGGTATTTCATCATGATAAAACACTTTTTTAGATTTATTTTTACGATAAAATGAAATCGCCACGTTTAAAGCCACGCGGTACATCCATGTGGAAAAACGGTATTGATCAGAAAAAGAATGATACGATTTTAATAATTGGTAAATAATTTCCTGCGCTAGGTCTTCCCGATCATTTTTATTGCTGCAATATGAATTGCATATTTTATAAATAATGCGCTCATTATCTTTAATCTGTTCCATCAACATCGCCTGTTCCTCTTGTTTATTCATTTTTTTCAGACTTTCCTTTTATTATTATTCGCAGGTGTGCAATAAAAATCACAATTTTGGAGAAATTTATTTTCGCTAAACAGTAAACGAACAAATGTGCTCAATTTATAATCCGGCGTTGCTTCACAAGATTTATGATGAACAACAAATTATTCATTATTTTTAATTTAAGAAAATACACCTTAATAGATTAAAATAAAACCATGTCCATAGCAGATTTTGATAATTTGGCAATAGAAGAAAAAAAAAGACTTCTTGCAGAATGTTGCAATTCGACCTCTTGGATTAAGAAGATGATTGGAATTTTTCCGGTTCAGGATTTGGTGGATCTATTGGAATATGCTGAAGAAGAATGGTACGAATGTAACCCGGCGGAGTGGCTGGAAGCGTTTCAAAACCATATAAAAATTGGCGACATCCCCTCTATAGAAAAAAATACAACCATCAATGCGGATTGGGTAAAAAATGAACAATCGCTGTTTATCAATGCTTCTCCTGAAATTCTTAAAAGCCTGGCAAAGGACAATGAATTGTACGAAGAAACATTTGGTTATAATTTTATCGTTTTTACCAAAGGCAAATCCATGAATGAAATCATAGCAGACTTATCAACGCGCCTGGAAAATGATCCCCGCGATGAATTAAGAATTGCAGCAGGCGAACAAAATAAAATTACGCAAATGAGGTTGCAGCAATTATTTTCCTGAAAATAGAAATTCAGTTTATTTGTTGGTTTACTGGAAAAGTTTTATTGCAAAGTAAAATCTGCTTCCTTCACATCCGCACTGTTCGTTCCGATAAACACCTTAAAAGCGCCAGGCTCATCAACATATTTCAAATCGTTGTTGTAAAATTTAAGATCATCAACAGAAATAGGGAAGGTAACTTTCTTTGTCTCTCCAGGTTCCAAAGTAATTTGCTGAAAACCCTTCAATTCTTTGACCGGTCGCGAAATGCTTCCAACCATCTGGCGTGTATAAAGTTGAACTGTTTCTTTCCCTTTTCGTGTACCCGCGTTAGTTATATCTACCGATGCAGTGATTTTTCCACCTTGCTTAAGAGTTTTGGAAGATAAAGTAATATCACTGTAAGAAAATGTAGTATAGCTCAAACCGTAACCGAACGGATACAAAGGCGTATTAGGAACATCAAGGTAATCTGATTTAAATTTTGTGCCTCCGCCAGCAATGTAAGGTCTGCCTGTGTTTAAATGATTGTAATAAATAGGAATTTGCCCTACATTTCGTGGAAAGCTTGCTGTTATTTTCCCCGAAGGATTATAATTTCCGAAAAGAACATCAGCTACTGCGTTTCCAGCTTCTGTACCACCAAACCATGTGTCCAAAATAGCCGGAACATGTTCATCTTCCCAGGTTAATGTCATTGGCCTGCCGTTCATTAAAACCAACACCACGGGTTTGCCGGTTTTTACCAAAGCTTTTAATAAATTTTCCTGGCTTTGCTGTAAACCGATATTACTCATGCTCGAAGATTCGCCCGTCATATCTGCGGCTTCTCCCAAAACAGCAACTACTACATCTGCTTTATTAGCTGTTGCAACTGCTTCGCCTATCATTTCTTCCGGAGATTTTTTGTCAACATCAATCTCCGTCCCCAATACGTTTACACGTTTTATTAATGCCGTATCGTCGCTGATGTTAGCTCCTTTTGCATATAAAATATTTACATCATTACCGACAACATTTTTAATGCCCTGCATGATAGTAACACTTTTTTCAGGGTCACCAGAAACACTCCAGGTGCCAAGCATGTTTCGTTTATTATCTGCCAATGGGCCTATCAACGCTATGGTGCCCGATTTTTTTAATGGCAATACCTGGTTATTATTTTTCAATAATACAAAACAGCGTTCGGCAATTTCCCGTGCGGCTTTTAAATTTGCGTCGCTCATCAATTCCGTCTTTTCTCTTTCGTCATTGCAGTAACGATAGGGATCTTCAAATAAACCCAATTTATATTTTGCTTCCAGTATTCTTCTGCATGCGTCGTCTATTTTTGCAAGTGTTACTTTTCCTTGCTGCAATGATTTTTTTAGCGTAGTTAAAAATCCTTCTCCAACCATGTCCATATCAATACCGGCATTCAATGCTTTTGCAGAAACAGTTTGCAAATTTCCAATTCCATGATTGATCAATTCATTGACGGCAGTATAATCCGTTACCACAAAGCCTTTAAAGCCCCACTGTTTACGCAACACATCCGTCATTAAAAATTTATTCGCCGTTGCCGGTATTCCATTAACCGTATTAAACGAGCTCATCACGCTTCCAACACCCGCATCAACAGCGGCTTTATAAGGTGGAAAATAATCGTTATACATTTTTACCTTACTCATGTCAACCGTGTTGTATTCCCTCCCCGCTTCTGCGGCTCCGTACAATGCAAAATGTTTTACGCAGGCCATTACCGTAGTATCTTTTGCAAGATTATTTCCCTGGTAGCCTTCTACCATTGCTTTAGCAATCTGCGAACCGAGGAAAGGATCTTCTCCAGAACCCTCAGCAATTCGCCCCCATCGTGGATCACGCGCTATATCGACCATTGGGGAATACACCCAACTCAATCCATCGGCAGTAGATTCATTTGCAGCAATGCGTGCGCTCCTTCGTATTAAAGCGGTATCCCAACTTGCAGATAAGCCCAGCGGAATGGGAAAAATAGTTTTATGTCCATGGATAACATCAAGTCCAAAAATCAAAGGAATATGCAACCTCGAATTTTTAACCGCGATTTCCTGTGCTTTGCGAATTTTATCAGCTCCGGTAATTCCAAATAATCCTCCTACCTGGCCATCACGGATTTTTGCATCTACATCTTTACTCACTACAGAGCCCGTAACAGCTCCCCCGGGAGTCACCAAATTTAATTGGCCAATTTTTTCCTCAAGCGTCATCTTCCTCATCAATGAATTGACGAAGTTGTCCATCTTTGTTGAGCCTGAATTTTGCGCGCTTACAGTAAACGAACAAATAATTAATAATCCTATTCCCAATATTTTAAACGTTCTCATATTTTATGACTTTAATTTTTTATTAAATAAGGTTGAATGATTTTCTGCCAGATAGTGTATCCTTTGGCGTTCATGTGAAGCCCGTCTCCCAGAAAAATATCTTTCATTGGCTTTCCCTCTTCATTAAGCATTGAATGAAAAACATCTATAAACGCAGCATTCTTTTTATCTTTTAAAAATTTCTTAATCAATGAATTTGCTTCTGCCATTTCGGGCATCATCTTTTCCCTTGCAAGGCTTGGCTTTATGGAAACAAAAGCAATATTGGTTTTTGGAAGCCTTTTTCTGATTAAATAAAATAAAGTTTTAAACCGGTTCAAGACTGAATCCGCCGTTATTTTATCAGAAGATGCCACGTCATTATCCCCTTCATAAATTACAACCTGGTGTGGCCTGTAGGGAAATACAATCTCATCCGCATATCGAATGGCGTCCGGAAAAGTAGAACCTCCAAAACCACGATTGATGATCGGATAATCAGGGAAATATTTTTGAATATCCGTCCATTTTCTAAAGGTGGAACTCCCAAGAAAAAGGATGGCGTGTTTCGGAGGAAAGTGAGCGCTGTCTTCCTTTTTAAATTGTTGTATCTCTGAATAAAATGGAGTGTGTTGCGCTTTTACAAAACCGGCACATAACAATAATGCGATAAATAATTTTAGCTTTTTCTGAAATTGATTGTTTCTCATTTTTTATTTTTTGGATTAGAAAATCCGGATTTTAATTACCTAAATTATGCAAAGCATTTTGAATTAGGTAAAGTTCTTAAAGAATTAGAACAATAAACAAACATGTCTTACAAATTCGGACTTTGAAAACCAAGGCGCGCAAGACCTGTTTTAATCTCAGGACAACTCATAAATAAATTCCATAAGAAACCACTCCGATAATTTTCAATCATCACTATTTGAGGGCCTTGATCAATTGCCAGGAAAGAATCGGCGAACCAATAATCTGATAAATTAAACGCGTCAATAAATCCATATCCTTTAAATAATTTATCGCCTAATTTATAATAGAAAAAACGCAACGCATTCATTGATTGTACAGGCGTATAAGGTAGAGAAGAAATGGCCGCCGTTGGCGAAATAACACCATCATCATTAGTCGGTGAATGCGCATCATACGAATTTAAATTGTCATCACTTGCGGTAAGTCCCCAGTCCATTTGGCCGTATCCGTTAAAATACTTTGGATTGGCTACACAATAATTATAATTGATGAGAGACTGCG
>JBDTHD010000011.1:0-1943 GCA_039937075.1 Ginsengibacter sp.
AAGGGTTGTCACACACAAGGGATTCTGCCAGGCGGCCTTAATGTAAAAAGAAGAGCGCCCAATGTGAACAAAAAATTATTAGCTGGAAAAGTATATTCTGATTATGATTCCTGGATAAATACAATTAGGGAGGGAGGCAAGGATTTTAAATATATTCTTGATTGGGTAAGTTGTTTTGCCTTGGCCGTTAATGAACAAAATGCAGCTTTTGGCCGCGTGGTCACTTCGCCTACAAACGGCGCCGCTGGTGTTATTCCAGCCGTGCTTTCTTACTACATTATTTTTGGTGAAGGCAATTCCGATGATAAAATAATTCAATTTTTATTAACGGCTTCAGAGGTAGGTTGTCTTTTTAAAAAAGGAGCAACAATTTCAGCCGCAATGGGAGGCTGCCAGGCAGAAATAGGCGTTTCTTCTTCGATGGCCGCTGCGGCGCTTACTGAATGCATGGGTGGCACGCAGCGCCAGGCTTTGATGGCAGCCGAAATTGCGATGGAGCATCATCTTGGAATGAGCTGCGATCCTATTTCAGGATTGGTACAAATTCCCTGTATTGAACGAAATGCAATGGGAGCTATAAAAGCTATAACAGCAAGCCAGCTTGCTTTGCAGAGCGCACCCGATTTTGCAAGAGTCACTTTGGACAATGTAATTCAGACAATGTGGGATACCGCAGTTGATATGAACAGCAAATACAAAGAGACCTCTGATGGAGGTTTGGCTGTGAACGTTCCGCTTGGTTTGAGTGAATGTTAGTAACACAATACAGTAAAACCACAAATAGCCGGGATTTTTATTTTCTAACTTTAAATCCCATACTTCCTTTTAATATCTCTATCCGTTTCTCTTGTTTTTATAGTCTCTCTTTTGTCGTATATTTTCTTTCCTTTACCAAGACCAATTTCTATTTTGGCAAATCCACTTGCGGAAAAAAATATTTTCAAAGGAATGATGGTGTATCCTTTTTCCGTCATTTTATTTTCGATTTTGCGCAATTCTTTTTTATGTAGCAGTAATTTGCGCTCTTGCATTGGCTCATGATTATAGTGAGTGCCAAAATTGTATTCAGAAATGTGAAGACTTTTTACAAATAACTCTCCTTTATTGAAAATGCAGTAGCTGTCATTAAAACTTGCTTTTCCAGCGCGGAGAGATTTTATTTCCGTTCCGGATAAAACGAGTCCGGCAACGTATTTGGTTTCGATATTGTATTCGAAATAAGCTTTTCGGTTTTTTAAATCCATAATAAAAAAACAGCAGGAATTTTTTAAGTTTCCTGCTGCAAAGTTTCGTTTTTTAAAATTAATGACTAAATAAAATCAATAATTGTTTCAGCTTTTCCTTTAGGTCTTTTCTCGAAACGATAAAATCAAGGAAACCATGTTCCAATAAAAATTCGCTTCTCTGGAAACCCGGAGGCAAATCTTTTTTAATTGTTTCTTTAATTACCCTTGGACCCGCAAAACCAATAAGCGCGCCTGGTTCCGCCATTATTACATCGCCTAACATTGCAAAAGAGGCGGTGGTTCCGCCAAAAGTAGGGTCGGTACAAAGAGAAAAATATGGAATTTTATTATCCGTAAGTAGCGACAATCTTCCCGAGGTTTTTGCGAGTTGCATCAATGAAAAAGCACTTTCCATCATCCTGGCGCCACCGCTTTTATTGACGATCATAAAAGGAATTTTGTGCTTGATGCAATAATCGCACGCCAGTGAAATTTTTTCACCCATCACACTTCCCAGGCTTCCGCCGATAAATTCAAAATCCATGTTGGCAATCACAAGATCGATACCGTCGATTTTTCCATGACCGACTGTAATGGAATCATGAATGTGGGTTTTAGCATACGTCTCTTCCAATCTTTTAGCATAAGGTTTCAAATCTACAAAGCCTAGAAAATCTTTAGATTTGATATTAGCAAAAAGCTCTGTGAAATTTCCAT
>JBDTHD010000012.1:0-2419 GCA_039937075.1 Ginsengibacter sp.
AACAAATGAAAATTGCAGTGGTGGGCGCTACCGGGCTTGTAGGCAGCAAAATGTTGCAAGTGCTCGAAGAAAGAAATTTCCCGGTTACAGAATTAATTCCTGTGGCTTCTGAAAAATCGATAGGTAAAGAAGTTACTTTTAGAAATAAAAAATATAAAGTCGTTTCTGCTGAGGATGCTATTGCAGCCAAGCCAGTGATTGCTTTGTTTTCTGCGGGTGGTAATACTTCACTTTTATTGGCTCCTAAATTTGCGGAAGCGGGCATTACCGTTATTGACAATTCCTCTGCGTGGAGAATGGACGCTTCAAAGAAGCTGATTGTTCCGGAAGTAAATGCACAGGAACTTACTACCGATGATAAAATTATTGCCAACCCAAATTGTTCGACTATCCAGCTCGTGTTGGTTTTAAATCCGCTTCATAAAAAATATAAAATAAAAAGAGTAGTAGTTTCTACTTACCAAAGTGTTACTGGCACCGGTGTTAAAGCTGTGCAGCAAATGGAAAATGAGCGTAATAATATTAAAGGAGAAATGGCTTATAAATATCCAATTGATAAAAATGCACTTCCGCACATTGACGTTTTCCTGGATAATGGGTATACCAAAGAGGAAATGAAAATGGTGAACGAAACAAGAAAAATAATCGGCGACCAAACCATTCAATTGACCGCTACTTGTGTGCGTATACCGGTAGTTGGCGGTCACAGCGAAAGTGTCAATATTGAATTTGAAAATAATTTTGACATCGAAGAAGTAAAAGAAATTTTGTCAAATTCTCCAGGAGTTGTTGTTGAAGACGATGTAGAGAATTTCGTTTACCCAATGCCGTTAACCGCTCATGAAAAAGATGAAACTTTTGTCGGCAGAATTCGCAGGGACGAAACTCAGCCTAATACTTTAAACTGTTGGATTGTAAGTGATAACCTTAGAAAAGGCGCCGCAACTAATGCGGTGCAGATTGCAGAGTATTTATTAAAAAATGATTTGATTTCTGAATCTAGTGATGCATCATCAGACGAATTAAAAGCATAAATTTCTCCTTAAAATTGAAATAGGTATTAGCGAGTATCAAATAGTTACTAACACCTCTTTCCCATTATTACTTTTTTCGACTTTAAAAGCTCTATAAGATTAGAATCACTTTAATTTTTCCAGTGCGCTTTTTAAACTTTTCAGCATTGCGGGAATCTCCTCTTTTTTACATGTGCCAACACTTAATCGATACCAATCAGAATCTTTTGGCGCGCCAAAAGCATAAAAAGGCACCACGGCAAGCTTTGCCTCATTTAAAATATAGGAAGTTACTTCAGGCTGAGTAGAAAGAAAATCTCCATTATTTGTTGTTTTACTAGTAAGGCTTAATTGAATAGTAAGATAAATAGCAGCTTGCGGAGCGCAGGCATCAACCGAAAAACCCTCCAGTTTTAACTGTCGAAAACCTTCGTAAATAAGTTGCAATCTTTCCTGTAATTCTTTTTTAAATTGATCAAGATATTTATCAACCACATCTGTTTGAAGAAGGAATTTAGCGGTAGCGTTTTGTTCTGCCATTGGACTCCACGCGCCCAAATGACTATTAATTGCTTTCATTTTTGAAAGTACATGTTCAGGGCCTAAAGCCCAGCCCACACGAACTCCGGTAGCGGCAAATGCTTTACTGATGCCATCAATAAAAATAGTATAATTTTTCATTTCAGGCCGAAGGCTTACCGGGTTATAATGTTCGGTATCTCCATAAGTAAGCGTCCAGTACATTTGGTCATACATCACATACAATTTCTTCTCTTCCAGGCTACGGCGGTTATTTTCTTCAATTACCATGTCGCATATCTTTTCCAACTCTTCTTTTTTAAATACGCTTCCTGTAGGATTTAATGGAGAACATAAAGCAATTAAGACCGCATCTTCAATGTGAGGCCTTATGTCTTCTGCCAAAGGCATAAAATTATTTTCAGGCGTAGCTTGAATTACTTCGTGGCGACCTTCTGTAAAATGGACATAATGATTATTGTTCCAACTTGGAACCGAATAAATTACTTTATCATTTTTATCCACAATAGCCCGGTACAAAGCGTAAATAAGTGGTCGTCCTCCGGCCGCAATCAAAACTTCATTGGATTTAAAATCCAGGCCTTCCCGTTCTTTTATAAATTTTGAAACCGATTCTCTCAACGATAAGATGCCATCCGCAGGAGGGTAGGTAGTTAATTTATTTCCGTAAGCATCAATTATTTCATCTTCCAGTTTTTTAGGAATAGGAAAAATAGAAGAATCAAAATCGCCTATCGTGAAATTGTAAATGTGTTCGCCGCCTTTTATTTTTTCTTTTATATCGGCGCCTAATTTCACAATTTCGCTACCAATTAAGGTACTGGAAAGCTGGCTTAGTTTTCCAAGTGTTTTCTTTGTAGAAGGAT
>JBDTHD010000013.1:0-7945 GCA_039937075.1 Ginsengibacter sp.
ATTAAGGAACAAAAAAATGATTGATCTTGAAGGCCTCGCCAATCACCGTGGCTCTGCATTTGGAGCTTTAGGACAAAAGCCACAACCTTCTACAGAGCTGTTTGAAAATCTTTTGGCCCTGGAATTATGGAAGTTATCAGATAGCCAGAATAACGTCGATGCACAAACGAAAAATAAAGACAACGATATTTGGGTAGAAGATGAAAGCGCCCACATTGGCACAGTGGGCATTCCCAAAATTTTTTGGCTCCAAATGCGAAAAAGTAAATTGTATTTTTTGGATATTCCGTTCGAAGAACGATTAAAGAATGTCGTAAAAGTTTACGGCGATTTTGAGAAGCAAAAATTGACGGAATGTGTTTTAAAAATTCAAAAGAGGTTAGGAGGCCTGGATGCGAAGAATACATTACAGTTTATAAATGAAGAAAAAATAAGTGATGCATTTGCTATCCTGTTAAAATATTATGATAAGATGTATGCGCAAAGCCTTCAAAAGCGCGAAAATCTCGACACTTTGCTGCAAAAAATTTCCTGCAAGGATACGTCTGTAAAAAATGCTTCCGTTTTACTTGAGCTATAATGTTATATTTTTGAATACATTTATAACTAGTTATAAAACCATCTTCAACTTAAGAACTAACAATTCATGCGTCGCCAAAAATATATTCCGAAAATATGTGTGTGTATCTTCATCATTTTTCTATTTCCTTTTTATGGTTTTTCGCAGGATATCTCAGGCGTTTGGACAGGAAGACTTTACAACGACACTACCAAAGAATATATTCCTTTTGAGCTGGCTATTAATGAATCAAATGGGAAGGCAGATGGCTTTTCACACACTACGTTTATATCTGGTAAGGGAAATAATGTTGGAGTGAAATCAGTAAAAATTAAATTTAAAAACGGTGATATTATAGTAGAGGATGATAAATTTGTTTATAATAATTTTCCCGAACCTCCGCCTAAAGGAGTGAAGATGTATGCGACTTTAAATTTATCAAAACGCGATACAACTGAAATTTTGAAAGGAACCTGGAAAACGAATGCGACTAAGCTTTACAGACCTTTAACCGGTGCTATTTACCTGGAGAAAAAAAGCAAACATCCGGAGCAAACCCCGATTGTGAAAAAGCTTGATGATTTGGGGCTAGCAAGCCAACTTTCGTTTTTATCACCTCCTCAAAATACAGAAGCGATCAATGCAAAGGCCCGGGAAGATTCGATAAAAAAGCAACAAGAAATGGAAGCGCTTGCCAAGGCGCAGAAAGCAAAAGAAGATTCATTGATGCATCAACAGGAGATGGACGCTCTTGCCAAAGATCAACAGGCAAAAGAAGATTCGTTGAAGAAACAACAAGAAATGGACGCACTTGCTAAAGCTCAGCAGGCAAAAGAAGATTCATTAAAGAGTCAGCAAGAAATGGACGCGCTTGCCAAAGCTCAAAAAGCAAAAGACGATTCGTTGAAGAAACAGCAGGAAATAGACGCGCTTGCCAAAGCTCAAAAAGAAAAAGAGGATTCGTTGAAGAAACAGCAGGAAATGGAAGCACTTGCGAATGCGCAAAAAGCACGGGTAGATTCAATAAAGAATAAAGAGGAAATGGACGCGCTTGCTAAAGCTCGAAAAGCAAAAGGAGATTCCATAAATCAACAACAGCAAAAAGAAGCAATTGCAAAAGCAGCGCGGGATAAATTATTACATGCGCAGCAAGCTAAAGATGAGTTGGCAAAACAAAGGCTGGCGCAAGAGGAATTGGCGAAGGAGCAAAATGCAAAAGATGAACTGGCCAAGCGTCAACAGGCACAGGAAGAATTAGCAAAAGCGCAGAATGCTAAGGATGAATTAGAAAGACAAAAACGAGCGCAGGACGAACTGGCTAAAATTCAAAAAGCCAATCCCACGGCGGCTTCTGATTTATCAAACCGAAAACTTGAAACGATAAAGACGGTAGAAATTTCACAGGATAGCCTTCAGTTAACTCTTTATGATAATGGAACCGTAGATGGAGACACTGTAAGCGTACTTTTAAATGGAAAAGTTATTTGGCCTCGTGTCGGATTGTTGGCAACGCCTATCAATAAAACCATCTATCTCACGCCGGAAATGGGGGATTCTATTTCAATAATAATGTATGCAGAAAACCTGGGAAGCATTCCTCCAAACACCGGGCTGTTAATTATCCGCGAGGCAAAAAAAATATATTACATCCAGTTTAGTGGTGACCTCAACAAAAATTCAAAAATAATATTAGTCAGAAAAAAGAAAAATTAATTTGGAAAAAATTGAACAAATAAGGCTGACGCAATTTTCGCATGGCGGGGGTTGCGGCTGTAAAATATCACCCCAGGTTTTGGAAGAAATTCTTGATTCGCAATTCGCATTTCCTGATAAAAATCTATTAGTAGGAAATAATAGTAAAGACGATGCCGCTGTGTATGATTTGGGTAATGGCGATGCTGTAATTTCCACTACTGATTTTTTTATGCCTATAGTAGATGATGCATTTGATTTTGGACGAATTGCCTCGGCAAATGCAATCAGCGACGTATATGCCATGGGTGGAAAACCCATAATGGCAATTGCTTTATTAGGCTGGCCAGTTGAAAAATTACCCGCTTCTCTCGCAAAAGAAGTAATGAAAGGAGCAGCAGAAATTTGCAAAAAAGCCGGTATTTCGTTGGCCGGTGGACACAGCGTTGATGCTGCCGAACCGTTTTTTGGCTTATCGGTAAATGGAATGGTTTCGATAAAAAATCTTAAAAAAAATAGTACTGCCCAGGAAGGTGATTTAATTTTTTTAACCAAGCCTGTCGGCGTTGGTATTTTATCAACGGCTCAAAAAAGAAAAGCCTTAACGGAAAACGATTTAAAAATTTTAATTGAACAGCTTACTACTTTGAATTCTGTTGGCGAATCTTTGGGAAAATTAGAGGGCGTAACTGCTATGACGGATGTTACCGGCTTCGGGCTAGCCGGCCATCTCCTGGAAATGGCGGAAGGAAGCGGTGTGTCAGCTGAATTAAATTACTCACGCGTATGCTTAATCGAAAATGTGCGTGAATACCTTGCACAAAAAATTGTTCCTGATTCTACTTACCGCAACTGGAACAGCTACAGTAAAAAAATAAGCTTTGATAAAGAAGTAAATGTGATGGAAGCCTTTTCAATTTTGCCTGATCCGCAAACCAACGGAGGTTTATTGATTGCGGTAAAGCCGGATTCTGTTGCTGAAGTTCAGCAGGTTTTGAAACAAAACGGATTACAAAAATTCACAGAACCTATAGGAAAATTTGTTGCTAAAAATGAAAGAGTAATCCTGGTAAAAGAATAGGTTTTTTTTTAAAAAAACTATTAGTAGATGAACAAATAAATGTGATTTTGTTTTTTAAACATGGAAGTCGACTTAAAATCACACAAGATTTATTTTATGCCAAAAGCGAAATGAACAATGAATTGGATTCTATTAATTATCGCCGGTTTTTTTGAAGTAGGTTTTGCCACCTGCCTCGGCAAAGCAAAGGAAACATCAGGTTCTACCGCAGTTGGGTGGATAATTGGTTTTTTTATTTGCCTTTCTATGAGTATGTTTTTATTATATCGTGCTTCGCAAAATTTACCGATCGGAACAGCTTATGCCGTATGGACCGGTGTAGGCGCTGTTGGAACTGTTATTGTTGGCATCATTCTCTTTAAAGAACCTACAGATTTTTGGAGACTTTTTTTTATTACAACGCTTATTTGTTCTATTATCGGATTGAAAATGGTGTCACATTCATAAACAGGTACTTTTAGTAAATCAACAAATAATCATGATTTTTATTTTGTAAAAAATCTTCAATTTTTTAAAGCAATTCTATCTTTTTTTTCAACAACTCATAAATCTTCTATTCATTGTTTTTAGCGACAAAATTACCTGCTGTATATTCTTTTGTCATTTTGTAAGCTTCGTCTATAATCGTTTGTGGATAATTTTCTATTTCAATTATCTTGATCGCGTTGGTAGTTTTTAAATAACCTGGTTTAATCGTGTGATCAAAGTCGAGGTAATTTTCTTTTATGGTTTCTGTAAAATAATACAATTCAAAATCTTTTGAAATAAGATCAATTAATTCAAGGTCGTGGGAAGAAGCGATAACGATATTATTATTTTGATTTAAAAATTCCAAAACCGCTTTTGCAAGAGAAATACGTTCCAATGTATTCGTTCCTTTAAACGTTTCATCTATCACAAAAAGATGGTTAGGCGATAACGGAACTTGTTCTGTCATCTCTTTCACAATTTCTACTTCTGTAAAAAAATAACTGCTGCCTTCTGATAAATTATCTTCAATAGTTATGGACGAAAAAGGCATTAAAAATGAGGCCGTGTAAGCTTCCGCAAAGCAGATATATAAGGTTTGCGCTAGAATAGAATTGATTAAAATGGTTCTTAAAAAAGTTGATTTACCCGACATGTTAGAGCCGGTAATAAATGCACTTTTATTTTCTAATGAAAACGAATTGGGAACACATCTTTCTATCATCGGATGGGTAGCATTGGTAAATTTTAAAATTTTATTTTCCGGAATAAGTTCAGGAATGCAAGTGGTAAATCTTGTATCGCTTTTTAACGATGCCATCGAAATGGCAGAATCAAATTCACCAATATATTCAAACAGTTTTTTTAAGGATTCGCGCTGGTTGATAATTTGTGAATAGGAATTATTGAGAAGATGTAGCTCTAAAAGAAAACAGGCTTTGAGAAGTTCTAAAAAGTAAAACAATGCTTTTGACAAATCATCGCCGGGAATGCCAAAATTCAACAAGCCGTAATTTTTTACAAACGGCCTTAGTAATTTTAAATGTTCAGGAATAGATTCGTCTTTTATAATAGTGCCAGTTTTTTGTAGCTTTTGCGCGGCTTTTATCATTCCATAAATCTCACGAACAGATTGATATTGTCTTTCATTCCTGTATTTAAAAACGTACTGAATCATGATGTTCACTCCAAAAATCAGGATCAGGTAAATGAATATAACAGGAAAAAATATAGAACCGATAAGCGCTGAGATTGCAAGAGCCGTAAGCATTCTATAAAGGTTCAGGTTTTTATCAATTCCTGAATGTTGGATATTTAATAAATAATCAACCCGTGATGTGCCATTTTTCTCCAGCTTGTATAAAATGATTTGTACCGATTCCCTTTTCGCATTTTCATTTTTAAAATAATTGGAATTTTCATCGGATTTTTTTAATTGCTCCAGGTTATTTCCCGGAAGAATAATTTTATTATACAAAAATTGTTGCCCGATGATGGTAAGGGTTCTGTCTAATAATGAAAACAAATTTTCAATATCAATATCCTTTAAAGTCTGGAGCGTGAGTTTATGAAAATGCTTCGTTTTATTATGATTCGAATATTCTTCAATCAGCAATAAATCCCTGGTTTTGCGAATTCTTCGGCCCCAGTTCAACCTGACTTCAGCAAGTATTTTTTCTTCATTTTTTCGGGAAAGAGAAAAGATAATAAAAATTAAAAAAGCGAGTGCCAGTAAAAAATAGACCATTGTGTAGATAAGATTATCACTAAAAATAATGGACTAAATTAAAGTAAAATAACAATGTTTTTGAAATGCACTTTGATAATAGTAATGTCCTTAGTGTAATTTTGTACGAAATGCCTTTTCAACTCAATTCACCATATAAACCAGCGGGCGACCAGCCACAGGCGATTGAACAATTAACTCAAGGTGTGCTTACCGGTGAAAAATATCAAACGTTGCTCGGCGTAACAGGAAGTGGTAAAACTTTTACCATGGCCAATGTGATTCAAAACGTGCAGCGGCCAACTTTGGTTCTTACTCATAATAAAACTTTGGTAGCCCAGTTGTATGGCGAGTTCCGGCAATTCTTTCCTGATAATTCTGTTGGTTATTTTGTTTCCTATTACGACTATTATCAGCCGGAAGCTTATATGCCTGTCAGTGATACTTACATCGAAAAAGATTTAAGCATTAATGAAGAATTGGACAAATTAAGATTGGCAGCCACCTCTCAATTGCTAACCGGCCGAAGAGACATTATTGTCGTCGCCAGCGTGAGCTGTATTTATGGAATCGGCAACCCAAAAGATTTTGCCGAAGGTGTTGTGCGAATTGAAGAAGGCCAAGTTATAAGCCGCCAGGGATTTTTACATTCGTTGGTAAATAGTTTGTATTCAAGAACGCAGGGAGATTTTGCAAGAGGAACGTTTCGGGTAAAAGGTGATACGGTGGATATCAATCTTCCCTATGCGGATAACGGTTACCGGATTACTTTTTTTGGTGATGAAATTGAAAGTATTGAAACGCTGGAATTGAGTTCGGGAAAAAGAATTTCAAGGGTTGAAAATGCTGCTATTTTTCCAGCTAATTTATACATTGCACCTAAAGATAAGTTGCAACAAATTTTGTATGAAATCCAGGATGAGGCTGCAAGACAAGCAGAATATTTTAAAGAATCCGGAAAATATATTGAAGCGCAAAGAATTTCTGAAAGAGTGAATTATGATGTGGAGATGATCCGCGAATTGGGCTATTGCAACGGTGTGGAAAATTATTCAAGATTTTTTGACCGGAGAGCTCCGGGAACGCGCCCGTTTTGTTTGCTAGATTATTTCCCCAACGATTTTTTATGCATTCTTGACGAAAGCCATCAAACCATACCGCAGGTAAGTGGAATGTACGGTGGTGACCGTTCGCGAAAATTAATTTTGGTAGATTATGGTTTTCGTTTACCCTCAGCTTTAGACAATAGGCCGCTTAATTTTAATGAGTTTGAAGGCATGCTCAATCAAACGATTTTTGTAAGCGCAACGCCGGGTGATTTTGAATTGGACAAGACCGGAGGCATTGTGGTGGAGCAGGTTGTGAGGCCAACAGGTTTATTAGATCCGCCCATAGAAATCCGTCCTTCTATCAACCAGATTGATGACTTGCTGGATGAAATTGATAAAAGAATTACCAAAGGCGATCGAGTATTGGTAACGACTTTAACAAAGCGCATGGCGGAAGAAATGGATAAATATTTACAACGAATCAATATCAAATCAAAATACATCCACAGTGAAGTCCACACGCTCGACAGGATAGAAATTCTGCGGCAATTGCGCCTTGGAGAAATTGATGTGCTGGTTGGTGTCAATTTATTGCGCGAAGGATTAGATCTTCCTGAAGTTTCGCTGGTGGCAATTCTTGATGCAGATAAAGAAGGTTTTTTAAGGAATGAAAGATCGCTTACCCAAACCGCGGGTAGGGCTGCCCGTAATGTAGATGGATTAGTAATTTTTTACGCAGATAAAATGACAGAGAGCATGCAGAAAACGATCGACGAAACCGACCGACGACGTGAAAAACAAGTTCAGTATAACATCGAACACAACATTACGCCAACGACGATTATAAAATCAATTGAACAGATCATGGGCCAGACTTCTGTGTTGGATATTAAAGGAACTACCAATTCTCCTTATGCGATCGATGATACTATCAGCACGATTGCCGCGGAAGAACAGGTGGAATACAAAACCATTCCTCAAATGGAAAAAGCTGTTTCACAAATAAAGCGCATGATGGAAAAAGCCGCTAAGGATATGGATTTTATGGAAGCGGCAAGGTTGCGGGATGAGATGTTCAGAATGCAGGGGGAATTGAAAGAGATGAACGCAAAATAGAAATCTTTATTAAAAGTTGGTTTACTGAGAGAGGTTTTTTTTCAAATCAGATCTCAGTTTATTTGTTTGTTGGAAAGGTGGTTTTGGTGCGAAAAATTATTCTTAATTTTATTAAATGCCAGAAGAAAAAATCATATCAAAGAAAAATAAATCACAGGGCATTCAGGAAATAGAAATGAAAAAGCTGAGAGAAGCAATTGACCGAACAGATACCGAAAAGTTTTTTCTTTTTACAAGATTGATGAAAGTTCATT
>JBDTHD010000014.1:0-15310 GCA_039937075.1 Ginsengibacter sp.
AGATAGGATATTTCGGCTTCGCCGGAAAAGCCGCCTGTAACGAAGGCAATCTTTGGTTTATTCATTTAACTGGCCAATTTGACTTGTAAAATAAATTTAATTTTAGAATAATAACAATCTCAGTTAAAATAAAATCAAAAAATGTTTTACCGGAAAATAAGAATTCATCTTATTTGTTGGTTTACTGCTAATAAAAAAGCCTCGAAAAACGAGGCCAATAATTTTACGAAGCTGCATGTAACAATGGCGAACGCGAAATATATTTTTGATTTTTGCAATAAACAAAAAAACAAGATCCTTCCTTAATCGTTTGTATAATTGGCTGCGCTAGATTTTCCGGTATCGCAGGGCATCCAAGGCTTCTGCCAAGATAACCAAGACTTTTCACCGTGTTTTCGCTTACGTAATCGGCTGAATGTATCACGATGGCGCGTCTTAATGCATTATCATTAATTCCTTTTTCCTCGCCTTCGAGCCTCAGTGAAAGTCCATTATCTCCATAATAAGTATTTAGGGTTACATAAAATCCCGGGCTGCTCATTTTGCTTTCAAGCCTGTTCGAGAAATGATTAGCATATTCTTTTCCGGAATTACGACCGTGAGCGACATAAGTGTTAAAAAGCAATTTGTGATTTTCAAGGTCAATTATAAACAAACGCTTTTGAGTAGAAGGCAAACTAAAATCTGCAATCGAGATAATATTATCGTTATTGAGTTTTCCTTCAGAAAGCAAATAATAATAGCCCTTTAAGCCGTCGATAAATGCTTGCTTTGACAATCCAAGATTATCTAACTGCAAGCTGTCGTACATATACAACTCGGTATTTATTTTAGATTCAACAAGTGCAGGAATTTCAGTAACAATTTTGGCTGCTGTTGAAACGGGTTCAAAATTTAAAGACTTTAATGCAGGAGTAAATCTTGTAAAAGCGAAGGTCAAAGGAAGCAGCGTAAAAAAAAGAAGCCGGTAAGATAAAAAATTATTTTTTGGGTTTTTCATTAGGTCTTTTTTGATTTCAAAATAAACTTAGAAAACTTAAATGAACATTATGTTCATGATTATTTTCATAGCATACTTTTTATTAGCCCGGATAGTTATTTAAAAAATGAATTGTTTCTTTTAAATACCGCGCGAAAATAAGGTATCTGGCCCATCAAAACTGAGTTTTGAAATTGTTGGTAAACTTTTTAATGGTGTTTTAACAGAAATAAAAAATATTTTTTAGGTTATATGTAAAACAAAGTTATCCGGTTTTTATTGTGTCTTTTTAAAATTAAACGTCATTTTTTTTGAAAACGGGGTTCTTGCAACTTGTTATATTTGTATGAAGCGCATCAACTTAAACCTGTCTAATATTTCAAATACAGTTTCCATATTACAAAATCCTATAGAATATTTAAAAGGCGTCGGGCCTTTTCGTGGCGATATTTTGAAAAAAGAAGCAGGCATTTTTACCTTTAACGATTTGCTTCAGTATTTCCCTTTTCGCCATATTGATCGCACACAAATAACGCCGATAAGCAAGATCAATCCGGAAACGGAATATGTGCAGGTGCGAGGCAAATTAACTTCTGTAGAAACGTTAGGAGAAAAGTATGGAAGAAGGCTGGTGGCCACTCTTTACGATGGAACCGGGGAATTGGAACTGGTCTGGTTTCAGGGAATAAACTGGATAGAAAAGAGTTTACATATCGGCGCTCCATACATCGTTTTTGGCAAAGCCGGATTTTTTTTGAATACACCGCAGATTACGCATCCGGAAATAGAATTATTAACGGAGGTAAATAAAGAAGCTAAAAATTTTCTGGAACCCATTTATCCTGCTACCGAAAAATTAAAATCAAAAGCTATGGGCGGAAGGCAAATAGGCAAGTTGACTTTTGCTCTTTTGCAATTGCTTTCTGAAAAAGATATTCCTGAAAATATTCCCGCTGATATTTTAGAGAAATTCCGGCTGGTGAAAAAATTTGATGCCATTAAAAACATTCATTTTCCGGTGTCTCCAAAAGATTATGACGATGCGGTAAAAAGGTTAAAATTTGAAGAGCTTTTTATTTCGCAATTAAGAATGGGTTTGCTCAGGTTCAAAAGAAACCATTTTTCCAAAGGCCATATTTTTTCAAAAGTGGGAAATCTGTTTAATGATTTTTACAGTAAACATCTTCCGTTTGAATTAACCGGTGCACAGAAAAAAGTGCTGAAAGAAATCAGAAAAGACGTGGGAAGTGGAAAGCAAATGAACAGGCTTTTGCAGGGCGATGTGGGCAGCGGAAAAACGATGGTTGCTCTAATGGCGATGCTTATTGCGGCGGATAATGGTTATCAAAGTTGTTTTATGGCACCTACCGAAATACTGGCGCGTCAGCATTATGAAGGGTTAAAAAATATGCTCGAAAAACTTCCGGTAAAAGTTGGAATTCTTACGGGTTCGTCAACGGCAAAGCAAAAAAGGGAAGTACTGGCCGCAACCCTTGATGGAGAAATTACGTTCTTAATAGGTACGCACGCTTTGATTGAAGACACGGTACAGTTTAAAAATCTCGGGCTTGCCATTGTTGATGAACAGCACCGTTTTGGCGTAGCGCAACGGGCAAAACTTTGGGACAAAAATGAAATTAATCCGCATATTTTGGTGATGACCGCAACGCCTATTCCGCGGACGTTGGCGCTCACGGCTTATGGTGATTTGGATTACAGCATAATGGACGAGATGCCGCCCGGAAGAATTCCTATCCAAACGGTTCACCGGATGGAATATACAAGGCCACAAGTGATGAATTTTATAAAAACGGAAATTGAACGTGGAAGGCAGGCTTATATCATTTATCCATTAATTGAAGAATCAGCGAAACTGGATTTTGAAGATCTGATGCGTGGTTATGAAGAGGTAAAGGCCTATTTTCCTGAACCTAAATATTACATCAGCATGGTTCATGGCAGGCAGAAATCTGCTCAAAAACAAACCAACATGCAAAGGTTTGTAAAAGGCGACACTCAAATCATGGTCTCGACAACGGTAATAGAAGTGGGTGTAAATGTTCCGAATGCATCCGTTATGGTGATTGAAAGTGCGGAAAAATTCGGGCTTCCCCAATTACACCAATTACGTGGAAGGGTAGGGCGGGGTAATGAAAAAAGTTATTGCATTCTTTCTACCAAAGTAAAGTTGTCAGCAGAAGCTAAACAGAGGTTAAAGATTATGTGCGAAACCAACGATGGATTTAAAATAGCTGAAAAAGATTTGGAGATTCGTGGCCCGGGCGATATTGAAGGAACCCGGCAAAGTGGATTGCTTAATTTTAAATTGGCTAATATTGTGGAAGATAGAAAAATTCTTGAAGCAGCCCGGATAACCGCAGAAAAAATTATATCAGAAGATCCTACTTTATCCTTACCTAAAAATCATTGCCTGAAAGCCTTTCTGGAACGTTCAAAAGGCAAAACTGCGTGGAGCAAAATTTCGTAACTTATAGCATTAAAATTGGTATGTTAAGATGCTATTAAATCAGAATTCAGAATTTTAAATTTTCCAACTTCTACCGATTCTTTCGTAAATTTAATTTTCGATTCCCTTTACCCTTGATGGCTTTTTAATTTTAATTTATTTCTTTTTCATTCAATGATAAATAAACTTTTCTTGAAACTTTTAAAACGCTATCCTTACTTCGTTTTTCTACTGGTTACAACTTTATTTGTTTCGGAAAATTTGTTTGCACAGGTGGAATTTATAGAAAATAAAGGCCAGTGGGATCCCAGCGTTAAATTTATGAGCAGCGCCGGCAGCGGTTCATTCTTTTTAACTGGTAAAGGATTTGCAATAACTCAATACAATGCCGATGATATCCAGAATGTAAAAATAAAAATGCATGAAGCCACGTCCGCAAATACCACTGCGAACAGGGAAAAAAAGGGCGATTCGGTGAGAGCGGATGCTTATTCGGTTCAATTTTTAAATGCCCTGACTCCGGTAATCCAGGCTGACAAGGAACTCCCGTCTGTAACCAACTATTTTATAGGAAATGATAAAAGCAAGTGGGCGTCTAACTGCAAAAGTTATTTGGCGGTAACTTATAAGAATATTTATCCCAATATTGATTTAAGGTATTACACAGATGCAAGTGGAAATTTAAAATACGATTTTATCGTACACCCCGGGGCAAAGATTGACGATATTGCAATGAAATATAAGGGTGCGCAAAAACTGGGAATAAAAGATCGCGAACTGAATGTTACAACCAGTCTTGGAGTGAATAAAGAGTTGAAGCCGTATACTTACCAGGTTGTTGACAATCAAAAAAAAGAACTGGATTGCCGGTATGTTATAAAAGGCGATGTGGTAAAATTCAAAGTAAAAAATTATTCCCCGGACCAGACGTTGATAATTGATCCTACGCTGGTATTTTTTAGTTATTCGGGCAGTACGGCAGATAATTGGGGTTTTACAGCCACTTATGGCAAGGACGGCTCTTTTTACGGAGGAGGTATTGCTTTTGGATTGGGATTCCCGGTTTCGTCAGGTGCGTACAATCAGTCTTTTAAAGGTGATTTCGATATTGCGATTATAAAACTGACTCCTAATGGGCACAATAGAATCTATGCAACCTATATTGGGGGAAATGGTGCCGATCAGCCACACAGCCTGATAGAAGATCCCCAGGGAAATTTAATTATTGCAGGCAGAAGCAGCTCAAGTAATTATCCTACTACTGCCACAGCAGGAAGTGGTGGGGGATTTGATATTGTTGTAACGGAGCTTAATGCAACCGGGTCGGCTATTATTGGTTCCATGAAAATTGGAGGTTCCGGCGATGACGGAGTAAATATCGCGGACGATCATAGCAATTATCTTCAATCACTTAAAAGAAATTATGGCGATGATGCCCGAAGTGAAGTTTTATTAGACGCTTCTAATAATATTTATGTTGCTTCCTGTTCTTCTTCCGGTGGTACTCCTGGAACCAGCGGCGCTTTTCCAACTACTCCTGGTGCTTTTCAAACACAACTAAAAGGCAAGCAAGATGCAGTTGTCTTAAAATTAGATCCTACTTGCAACAGTCTTTTATTTAGCACGCTTCTAGGTGGAAGTGATAATGACGCCGCTTATGTACTTACGATTGGGAACAACGGAAGCGTGTATGTTGCGGGCGGAACAGCCAGCCCTGATTTTTTTGCGAATATTCCAACCGCTAATGTGATAAGGCCAACAAATGCCGCATTGGGTAGTGCAGACGGAAAAGATCCTTGCGATGGTTTTGTGGTTGAATTAAATAGTAGTGGTACAAAAGCTATTCGGGGAACTTATATCGGAACAGAAAAGGCTGATCAGATCTATGGAATTGAAACTGATAAATTTGGATATATATATGTAATGGGCACCTCAGAAGGAGATATGAAAGTAATTGACCCACCTAATGAGAAAGCCTATTTTAATCCAGGCGGAAAACAATTTATATCTAAATTAAAGCCCGATCTATCGGACTTTGTTTATTCAACTGTTTTTGGATCTCCTAATTCGCAGGTGCCCAATATTTCTCCTACAGCTTTTTTGGTAGATCGTTGTCAGAACGTTTATGTCTCTGGTTGGGGCGGTAAATCCAATGGAGGTTTTTCTACCGGAAATACCAAAGGCCTTCCGGTAACTCCTGATGCTATTAAGCCAAGGACAGACGCTTCCGGCAGTGATTTTTATTTTATTGTTTTAAAGAAAAACGTTGATTCATTATTATATGGAACTTTTTTCGGACAGGAAGACCCTCCGGGTAGAACCAAACCGGTAACCTTTGGTGATCATGTTGACGGGGGAACCAGTCGTTTTGACAAAAACGGAGTTATCTACCAGGCAATTTGTGCCAATTGTTTTAAAAGTGTAGCTTTTCCCGGAACGCCCGGAGCTTTTTCAAAATCGAATCAATCAGAAGGACAAAATGGTGCTTGCAATTTGGGCATGCTAAAAATAGAAATGGACTTTGCAGGTGTTCGTTCGGGTTTGCATACTTCTATTAATGGAGTGTCAAACGATACGGCTGGATGTGTGCCTTTAATGGTTGACTTTACAGATACGTTAAAAAAAGGGAAAAGATATTATTGGTATTTTGGCGATGGAACGGGCGATACGACAACAGTGCCTGCCACTTCACATGTCTATGAGAATGTAGGAAAATATCCGGTAATGCTCGTAACGATTGATAGCGCGACATGCAATATTGCTGATACATCCTATAAAACAATAAAGGCTGGCGATAATAGAATTAATCTTGATTTTCTTTCTCAAAAACTACAACCTTGTACTAATCTCAGTTATGATTTTACGAATAAATCCAAAGCAACACGCGGGAGTTTCAACCCTGGTATTTTTACCTGGAACTTTGGTGATAATTCACCTTTATTGATCCAGGATCAAAACCCTGTCACACATGCATTTGCCGGCCCGGGAACCTATAAAGTAACACTTTCAGTTGATGATACTACCTATTGTAATTCGCCGGCCGATACGGTAAAAACAATCCGATTATCTCCTCAGGTAAAGGCGTCATTTTCTACGCCTGCAAACGGCTGTGTGCCTTACGATGCAGCATTTGACAATAACTCGCTTGGCGGGATTAATTTCGTTTGGGATTTTGGCGATGGCACTACGTCTACAGATGACAGTCCAACTCATCTTTATTCAAAAACCGGATCGTATAAAGTTAAATTAACGGCGTATGATTCTTCTTCATGCAATAAAATTAATGATTCATCATTCACTATCACTGTCAGCCCGATTCCGACAGCATCATTTACCTATAACCCTCTTCAACCAAAGGAAAATACATTCACCAATTTTGTGAATCAATCCATAGGTGCTTCACATTATTCATGGAGTTTTGGAGACGGTGATACATCAACCTTGGAAAATCCCAGGCATATTTATGAAATCACTGATAGTTACAGAGTTTGTCTGAATGCCTCGAACGATGTAGGTTGTAGCGATGATACCTGCCAGAATGTAAGTGCACTCGTTAAACCTCTTGTAGATCTTCCATCGGCATTTACGCCGGGGAAATTTGGTGCAAACGGTATTATAAGAGTCGTTGGTTTTGGTATTAAAGAAATGAAGTGGACAATTTATAATCGCTGGGGACAAAAAGTATATGAAAGCAATAATCTGAAAGATGGATGGGATGGTACTTTCAATGGAAAACTGCAGCCAATGGACGTTTATACTTACACGTTAGGAGTGACTTTTTCTACCGGTCAGAAAGTAACAAAGACTGGTGATATTACCTTATTACGATAATCAATGAAAAAAAACTTCAAAATATTTTTCCTGTTTTCATTTTCCCTTTTCTTAATTGGAATGGAAAATTCTTTTGGGCAGGATTTGCATTTTTCTCAATTTTTTAATAATCCCCTGCTTACGAATCCCGCCAATACAGGTTTTATTCCTGATGCTGATTACAGGTTAGGTGCTTCTTATCGCGATCAATATTCTAACATCATGCAGGTGCCTTACAAAACAATGAGCATTTATGGGGACGCGCAGGTTTTCAGAAATAGGATTGAAAATGGCTGGATGGGACTTGGCGGTGCTATAATACGGGACGTTGCCGGATCCGGAAGTCTTACTTCTACTAAAATTTATGGCTCAGTAGCCTATCATCAATTGCTTGGCGCAAGCAGTTTGCTTACTGCAGGCTTTAATCTTGGGTGGGCTAATAAAAGAATTGACCAAAGTAAACTTACTTTCCCTGATCAGTTTGATGGCCAGTTTTTTGATGCCACTTTACCCACGTCAGTTCAATTGCTCAACAACAGCGTTAGCTATTTTGATATGCAGGTAGGAATTAATTACGCCTATTTTCCTACTACAAATATTTATATCAATGCAGGTTATTCCATACATCATGTAAACAGGCCCAAAGAAACATTTTTTGAAGATGATGGAGGCAGTCGCCTTTCTATGCGGCACATTGGGTTTATAAATGCAATCATCAAATTAAATGACCAGGTTATAATTAATCCTGCCGCCTATTATACTAATCAGGCAAGCGCGAGCGAACTCATGGCGGGAATGAGCGCTGCTTATAATTTGTCAGCCCATGGATCTAAACAAATTATTGGTGGTTTATTCTATCGATATGGAGATGCAGTGATTCCAATGGTTGGCCTGGAGGTTAATAATGTGCGTTTTACGTTTAGTTATGATGTTACTACTTCTTCTCTAAAAAATTACAATAATTCGTTCGGAGCTGATGAATTCAATGTATTGTATAAAGGAAATTACGATACTTTTAATGGTGATCGACAGCAAACGCTATGTCCTGTTTTCTAAAAAGACAATTTTCCCTTTTGGTAATTTCTCATAAAGTATAGAATCTAACAGTAATGCTTATGCGAATAACCGGCAAGAATGAAATTGGGATATTTTGCCCTCAGTACCTCACTAATTTCGCAATAGCGTCAGCATTACAAAAAAATTCGTGTTATAAAATCAATGCTTCATCTTTGCAAACAAGTATAAAGGGTTATTGATCAAAAAGAAAAAAGATGAATAAAAAAATTGCCATTATTGGTGGCGGGAATCTGGGTTCGGCTATTGCGGAAGGATTATTAAAGAGTCAGTTTTGCAAGCCTTCCGAATTAACGGTTACTAAAAGAAATACAGAAACGCTTGAAAAATTAAAAGTCAAAGGCGTAAAAGTAATTTCTGATAATGCAGAGGCGGTTACGTCTTCTGAATTAATCATCCTGGCTGTAAAGCCTTACCAGGTAAGCGACGTATTGAATAGCTTTAAAATCAAGCTTAAGAAAAATCATGTGTTGGTTTCGGTGGTCACCGGCGTGTTAATCTCGGAAATTCAGGAAATTATTCAAAAAAATATTCCTGTTTTCAGAGCCATGCCGAATACTGCAATATCGATTGAGCAAAGCATGACGTGCATCAGTTCTACAAATGCTACGGAGGAACAAAGAAATTTTGTCGAAAAAATATTCGCACCTCTGGGCAAAGTAGCCGTAATTGACGAAAAATTAATGGAAGCTGCCACTATTCTTGGCGCGTGTGGCACTGCTTATGCAATGCGTTTCATACGTGCCAGCATCCAGGGCGGTATAGAAATCGGATTTGATGTAGCAACGGCCAGTCTTATCGTTGAACAAACGGTTAAGGGCGCTGCAGAATTGCTATTACAAAAAGGTACTCATCCTGAACAGGAAATAGATAAAGTTACCACGCCAAAAGGTTGTACCATAGCCGGTTTGAACGAAATGGAACACCAGGGATTTAGTTCTTCACTGATAAGAGGAATTGCCGTCAGTTATAAAAAGATTGCAAAAAGTTAGGATGCATCTTGAACAAAATAAGAATCATCCTTAAAAGTTTGTTTACTGTAATGCACCGATAATTGTTTTGGGAAATTGTGTTATAAAAATCAGTTCATGAAAACAATAAAAAAATCATCCAATAAATACATCACGTTTCTTATTCTTTTTGTATGCACATTATTTTTTATTTTTTGGGTACAAAAGCCAACGCCGTGGTTTGTGTCCTCACAAACCAATTTAAAAAATGGAACCTGGAGAGCAACCATTCAGAGAAAAGACGGACAACAAATTGTTTTTAATTTTTTATCAAAAGATAGTGCTGGTAAAAAGATTATTTATGTAATAAATGGTTCCGAACATTTATTGGTTGACAGTATTGAAACCCGCGCTGATTCTGTGTTTATTCAAATGCCTTTTTTTGAATCCGGGTTTGCTGCAAAAATAACTTCCCAAGGCAATCTGCAGGGAGAATGGATAAAACATTATGGCGAAAGAATTCTACGGCTACCATTTCAAGCGGAATATAATAATGGAAAAAGATTTGAGGTTTCTTCCTCGCCTGCGGCAAATATTTCCGGCAGATGGGTTTCTACTTTTAAAGGAGAGAATAAAACTTTTACGTTCGTGACGGAATTTAAACAACAAGGTTCTCATTTATCAGGAACTGTTCTTGATCCTACAGGTGACTTTCGTTTTTTGGATGGAGTAGTAAGCGGCGACAGTTTAAAATTGTCCACTTTTGATGGTGGAAACGCTTATTTATTAACCGCTAAAATTGATAATGATAATACGATTTCCGGCGGTAAGTTTTATGCCGGAGCAACCGGAACTGAAGACTGGAGCGCCGTGAAAAATGAAAATGCAAAAGTAACTGACAACCTGGAAGGAGCACAGTTGAACCCTGACGAAGGAAAATTGAATTTCACTTTTCCCGACAGTAAAGATGGGAAAATGATTTCTATCAACGATAAAAGATTTAAGAATAAAGTTGTCGTTATTCAGATACTTGGTTCGTGGTGCCCTAATTGTATGGACGAGACAAAGTTTTTAAGTGATTATTATAATAAAAATCATCAAAAAGGTTTTGAAGTTATTGGGCTTGCTTATGAACGAACTACAGACTTTAAAAGTTCTCAAAAAGCGCTGTTGCCATTTAAAAAAAGATTTGATGTGCAATATCCCATCCTGATTACCGGAGTTACTGTTAGCGATCCGGAACTTACACAAAAAACTTTACCCCAAATCAAGGAAATAAAAGCTTTCCCCACAAGCATCTTTATAGATAAAAAAGGCAATATCAGGAAAATCGACAGTGGCTTTAATGGTCCGGCAACTGGTGAATTTTACACCGAATTTAAAAAAGAATTTAACCAGGTAATTCAAAAATTGCTTGCTGAAAAATAACCTCAGTAAACAAACTTTTATCGTAGATTTCTATTTTGAGGTTTCCTGAAATATTATTTCAGACCAAATTATTTTTTTGGATAAACGAGATAATTTTATCCGTTGCACCGGCATTTTTATAAACGTAATTTTTTGCTGCTGCGCTTCGTGTTGCCAATTCTTCCTCGTTTTTCAATAAGTTGTTAACTACTTTTTCCAGCTCAATTGCATTTTCAATACTGATTCCCCCGGAGCAATCCATTAATTCTTCGGCTTCAAAATTCCGGTAAAATTCCGGCCCAAAAATTACCGGTTTGCCATAAACGGCAGCTTCAAGAATATTATGTAGCCCATCCGCTCCAAAGCCACCACCAACATACGTTATAGTGGCATAATAATACAAGCGCGAAAGAATTCCTATGTTATCTATGATGATGCAGTTGCAGCTATTTTTTTCTTTTGATTCATTTATCCATTCTGAATAAAAAACGGCACCTTCAAATTCTTTTTTTACGTCTGCCAGGTTTTCCTGATCAATTTCGTGGGGCGCGATGATAAATTTTATTTCCGGATGTTGTCTTACGTAATGAGTCCATTCTGCTTCATCGTCTTCCCACGTACTTCCCATCACGACTACTTTATTATTTCCGCAAAATTCACAAATACCTGCAACTTCTGTAAAATTTTTAGCGATATTAATTACGCGGTCGCATCTCGTATCTCCCGAAACGGTTATTTTTTCAGATGAAACTAATTTTTCCAGCCATTCTTTTGAATTTTCATTTTGAACAAAAAAATGGGTAAATGCGCGAAGCATATTTTTGTAGAAACCTCCGTACCATCTAAAAAAAGCCTGGCTTTCCCGGTAAACACCGGAAATCATTAGCAAAGGAATTTCTCTTTTTTTAATTTCGTGCAAATAATAATGCCAATACTCATATTTTACCCAAAGTGCCAAATCAGGCTTTACGATGTTTAAAAATTTATGCGCATGGATTTTTGAATCCATTGGCAGGTAAAAAATATTTTTGAAATCTTTATTATTTTTTATGATTTCATATCCAGAAGGAGAAAAAAAAGTAATGACGATAAAAATCTCAGGGGAGATTTCTTTTAATTGTTGCAAAACCGGGCGGCCTTGTTCAAATTCACCCAGACTGGCACAATGCATCCAAATGACTTTATTATTTTTTTCTTTTGGAATCGCCTGCCGCAATTTCTTAAAGATATTTTTTCTTCCTAAAGTCCACAGCTTCGCTTTTTTGTTCCAAAAAGAAACAAAGTGGATTCCGACTTTATAAATGAATAAAAAGAGATGGTAAAATAAAATCAAGTAAGTAATAATTTTAATTACAAATCTAAACGGTAATTTTTAAAACAGAAATTCCATCTAAAAGTTTGTTTACTACGATTTGTAGCGATTCGAACCTTGCTGGTAATTCTTTTTCAATCCCTATCTTTGCAGCCTTTAAAAAAAAGCCTTATGAAACCTATACACATGGTAGATTTGAAGCAGCAGTACTTACACATCAAAGATAAAGTAGATGCTGCTGTTTTGGGAGTTCTGGATAGCACCATTTTTATTGGTGGCCCGCAGGTGAATGATTTTGCAACAACTCTCTCAGGATATCTCGGTGTAAAGCACGTAATTCCTTGCGCGAATGGAACCGACGCATTACAAATAGCCATGATGGCACTTGATCTTCAGCCCGGAGACGAAGTGATTACACCTTCATTTACTTATGTGGCTACTACGGAAGTAATTGCTTTATTAAAATTAAAACCTGTTTTTGTAGAAGTTGATCCAAAGACATTTTGTATTGATCCGGACGCGATCCGAAAAGCCATTACACCCAAAACGAAAGCGATTGTTCCGGTTCATTTATATGGACAATCTTGCGAGATGGAAGAAATTATGGCAATCGCTAATGAACATAATTTGTTTGTAATTGAAGACAATGCACAGGCTATCGGAAGTGAATATACTTTTAAAGACGGCACGACCAAAAAGACGGGAAACATAGGTCAGATAAGCTGTACGTCTTTTTTTCCCAGCAAAAATCTGGGTTGCTATGGTGATGGTGGCGCAATTTGTACCAATGACGATGACCTTGCGGTAAAAATAAAAATGATTGCCAATCACGGGCAAAGCAAAAGGTACTATCATGACGTTGTTGGTTGCAATTCGCGGCTGGATGCCTTGCAGGCGGCAATATTAAATATCAAATTACCGTTATTGGATAGTTATATTTCTGCCAGGAGGAAAGCAGCGGATTTTTATGACAACGCGTTTAAGGGCAATAAAAAAATTACAATTCCGTTTCGTGCAAAAAATAACAAACATGTGTTTCATCAATACACACTTATTCTTGACAACATTGAAAATCCCGAAAGCTTTCGGGATGGTTTGGTAGCATTTTTAGCTGAAAATAATATTCCATCGATGATTTATTATCCTGTGCCGGCTCACAAGCAAAAAATGTTCGCAGCTTTTGGCGGTGGAAATTATGATTTGGAAAAAACAGATTGGCTTACTCATCGCGTAGTTTCATTGCCGATGCACACCGAATTGGATGAGGAACAACAAGATTACATTACAAAAAAAGTTTTAGAATACGTAAATAAATAGGAAATGAATATTGCAGTTGTCGGAACAGGATATGTAGGATTGGTAACAGGAACTTGTTTTGCAGAAACAGGCAACAGTGTGATTTGTGTGGACATAGATGAAGAAAAAGTGAAAAAATTATCTTCCGGAAAAATTACCATTTTTGAACCGGGACTTGAAAAGCTTTTTGAAAGAAACGGAAAAGAAGGTCGATTGAAATTTACCACTTCGCTTGCGGATGGAATTAAAAATGCAAAAGTAATTTTTCTTGCTTTGCCCACTCCGCCAGCTGGCGATGGCGCTGCGGATTTAAAATATGTTTTGGATGTTGCAGATAAAATTGGGGCACTTCTAAAAAAAGGAGCTTATAAAATAATAATTGATAAAAGTACGGTGCCTGTGGGAACCGCGGATAAAGTAAAACAGGCAATTCTTAAAAGCGCAAAATCTATCGGGCTTGAAACTCCTGAAAAATTATTTGATGTAGTAAGTAATCCGGAATTTTTGAGAGAAGGCGTTGCGGTTGATGATTTCATGAAACCAGATCGGGTGGTCATTGGAACTTCTTCTCAAAAGGCCAGAAAAGTTTTGGGCGAATTGTACGCGCCTTTTGTTCGCCAGGGCAATCCTGTTATTTATATGGATGAAAGATCGGCAGAACTTACTAAATACGCGGCTAATTCTTTTTTGGCTACTAAAATTTCTTTCATGAATGAAATAGCGCAACTGTGTGAAAGGTTGGGCGCAGAAGTAGATATGGTGAGAAAAGGAATGGGAAGCGATGAAAGAATCGGGCGGAGATTTTTATTTCCGGGCATTGGTTATGGCGGAAGTTGTTTTCCCAAAGATGTAAAAGCATTATCAAAATCTGCGATCCAGGCTGATTACAATTTTAAAATACTGGAAGCGGTAATGCAGGTAAATGAAAACCAAAAAGTTCATCTGATTCCGAAAATAAAAAGTTTTTTTAAAAATAAATTAAAGGGAAAAAAAATTGCTTTATGGGGGTTGGCTTTTAAACCAAACACAGATGATATTCGCGAGGCGCCGGCATTAAAAATAATAGAGGAATTGATAAAGGCCGGAGCGTCAGTAATAGCTTATGATCCTGAAGCAATGGAAAATGTAAAAAAGGAAATTGGGAATAGCATTTCTTATTCAAAGAATCAATATGAAGCGCTGGAAAATGCAGATGCCTTAGTAATAGCAACAGAATGGAGTGAGTTTAGAACACCGGATTTCAATAAAATAAAGTCATTATTGAAAAATCCTGTAATTTTTGATGGCCGTAATTTGTTTGATTTAGAAAAAATGGAAGAGTGTGGATTTCATTATGAAAGCGTAGGGAGGAAGGTGGTTAATTAGCTTTAATTTTTAAAGAGTTTAGATGGATTATAAAAATGCAGTAAACCAACAAATAATCTGATTTTTTATTTTACAGGTTTAGCGAGTTTAGAAGAATAATTTAAAGAAAATATTTATCGTCGAATTTAATGGCAATACAAAAATCTACTTCGGAAAAACAAAGAATCTTAATAACCGGCGCCGCCGGATTTTTGGGTTCACATCTCTGTGACAGGTTTATCAAAGAAGGTATGTGTGTTATCGGAATGGATAATTTGATTACCGGCGATTTAAAAAATATTCAACACCTTTTTAAATTAGAGAATTTTGAATTCTATCATTGCGATGTTTCAAAATTTGTCCACGTTTCGGGAAAGTTAGATTACATACTTCATTTTGCTTCACCGGCCAGCCCAATTGATTATTTGAAAATTCCAATCCAGACTTTAAAAGTGGGTTCGTTAGGAACTCATAATTGTTTGGGATTGGCTTTATCAAAAAAAGCAAAAATATTGGTTGCTTCCACCAGTGAAGTTTATGGCGATCCCCTGGTTCATCCGCAGACAGAAAATTATTGGGGTAATGTAAATCCTATTGGACCACGTGGTGTGTATGATGAAGCCAAACGTTTCCAGGAGGCGATAACTACCGCGTATCATACTTTTCATAAA
>JBDTHD010000015.1:0-3884 GCA_039937075.1 Ginsengibacter sp.
CATGCAAAAATGTTATTTCATGCGCTTACCATTCGCTTTTTTCACATTATTAAAGATAATTCGCTAATTTTGGTTAATTGAGTGAATGGTTTTTGCAGATGCTTTTAAAATTACTACAACAAAACAAAGATAAAGTTTACAGTCCTTCATAATCTCTTTTGACCTTTATTATGGAGTAAATAAATATTATTTTAATGTGATAAATTCTATTCTTTAGTTAAATCAAATGCTGTTTTGTAAATATTGTATTGCCTCTTGCTGAATCCTTCCGATTTTTTTTAATTTACTTTATTAATTTATAATATGGGATGTACGTCTTGTGGAACCGGTAAACCCAATGGGTGTAAAAGTAATGGTGGTTGTAGTACAGGAGGTTGTAACCGTTTAAACGTTCACGATTGGTTATCCAATCTGCCCTTGGACGATAAGGAAAGTGCCTGCAAAGTTGTAGAGATTTCATTTAACCAGGGAAGCCGAAAAGATTTTTATCGTAATAATAGCTTAAATATTTTTGAAAAGGGAGATATTGTTGCTGTGGAAGGAACAAGTGGGTTTGATGTCGGAACGATAAACCTCACCGGCGAATTGGTAAGGATACAATTAAAAAAGAAGCACGTTAAGGAACTGTCTCCTGATTTTAAGAAAATCCTAAGGTTAGCGACTGATAATGATATTTCCAAATGGAAAGAAACCAAATTGCGTGAGCGCCAGGTTTTGGTAAGAAGCAGGGCAATCGCGCGTCAATTGAATTTGGATTTGAAAATGTCTGAAGTTGAAATTCAGGCTGATTCAAGAAAGGCTACCTTTTTTTATATCGCTGATGATAGAGTTGACTTTCGCGAGTTGATTCGTTTGTATGCAAACGAGTTTAAAGTAAAAGTGGAAATGAAGCAAATTGGTGCGCGCCAGGAAGCTGGAAAGGTAGGAGGCATTGGAAGTTGCGGACGGGAACTTTGCTGCGCCACCTGGCTTACCGATTTTAAAAGTGTTAATACAAATGCCGCCCGCTATCAAAATCTCAGCATCAATCAGACCAAGCTAAGCGGGCAGTGTGGAAGGCTTAAATGTTGCCTGAACTATGAATTAGATACTTATCTCGATGCCTTGCAATATTTTCCCGAAGACGCGGATGTTATTGAAGTGGCAAAAGGGCGCGCTTTTTTGGTAAAAAAGGATATTTTTCGCAACCTGATGTGGTATTCGATGGCAGATACTACCAAACATTACCCTCTGTCAATTGAAACTGTAAAAAAGATAAAAGAAGAAAATAAACAAGGAATAAAACCAGCCACTTTAGAAACCGTGGAAATCGTTAGCGATAAGCCCAAAGATGTAGAACCGGAATTTGTAGATGTGGTTGGCCAGATAACTTTAAAATCTTTGGAGAAGGATGAAAGAAGAAAAAGAGGAAACGCACGAAATAGCCAGCAAGGAAGATCTAACCGACAAGGCCCTAATAATAATTCTTCTCAGAAACAACAACCACAAAATCCTGGGCAAAATCAAAGGAGAAATAACCGTCGGCCACCCAATAGCAGAGATAAAGGAAACCAAAATCCTGAAAAAAATAATTAAGGAAAAGTCAAATCTGAAAAAATCAAAATCAAGATATGTTTTCGGAAGAATAGTAAACCAACAAATCTTACGGATTTTTATTTTGGTATTTGGAGAAATCTACATGAACCCGTAATCTAAAACGCGACGTAGATATCTTCTGTCCTGGATAATCCACGTCACTTCATAACTTCCGGTACCGTCTTTACAAAAAAGATAAATATAAACCCTTTCACCCATTTTTGAAAGGTAAACCGCATCGGTAGTTCGCTCTACACCTTTATCCATATAGGTAAAATTCAAATTAAACAAATCAGAATAAGCGGCGGCCGGGATAGCAACAGTATCGCCGCGAATAATTAAAGAAACAGCACTGATTTCTGTTTTAGGTACTTTACTGTAATTGCCATAATAAGGTTTCCGATCTATTCTTACTAAATATTTGTCATCGTAGGAAAGTTTATGTTTTGTCGGATCAAAAGGAGCTGTTTTTACTTCCGCTTTTATTCCTTTTCCTTCAAATACGATAGAATCTCTACCAAGTGAAGTATAGGTTACTTTTTCAAGCGGCAATGCGCCGACGCCTTCTCCAATGCCTGATAAAGTAAAAGTGGCCAGGTCGGCCCTGATATCTTTTGTGTGAAACCTTTCAAACGATTCTGTTTTTCTACGATCATCAGGCATGTCATTATCCTGGGCAAAACTTTGTACAGCAAAAAATATTATTATTGAAAAAAGTAAAAATTGTTTAGCGCTTTTCATAATGATTTTTCCGTTTCATTCACCTATTTTTTTACCTGGGGATAACCTTTGTCAATCCAATCTTTTTTAATATTATCAGGTAAATCAAGCAAATGATAATTAGTGAATTTCATTTCTTTTAATAAGGCCAGAGCAGGCCTCACATTAGGGCAGTGAGTAAAAGGACAACAACCACAATAAATTACAATATCAGTTGTGCGGAAAACATCCTTCAAACTATCTCTTAATTTATCAAGATTATTTTGATCTTTTGTCATGCCGATATCTATCGAGTGAGGAATAACTACACCGGGTCCTACGCAATAAATAAGCGGGAGAACTTTATTGGAATCAAGGATTTTTGCTAATGTGGCCGGCTCTATTAACTGATCTTTCGTCCAGTTTTCGGCTTGTTGTGCTATGCATTGTTGAAAACCTAAAGCTATTATCACAAATAATAAACAGGAAAATATTTTTGTTGCTTTCATATTTAAGATTTATTCAAAAATAAAATAAATAATTTTTTATTTTATTCAATTAACTTTTTTGTAAAAGGAAAAGAATGGTGGATTATTTCGAGGTATCACTATTGCTTTTTTCAGCTTTTGCTTTCTTTCTGAAAAAGCCGCGAAGTAAAAAATTGTGTTGAACTGCTTCAAGGTCGTCGTTCAATTTTACACTTGCTGATTGCAAGTTTTCCATTGTTGATTTTAAATTTTTAGCCGTTTTTTCATCGCCCAACAACATACCAGCTGGAGCATTTGTATTTTTCAATCCGGTATTCACTGTATTAGCGGCATCTTGCAAGCTACTCATGATTTCTTTTGATTTACCTGATACCTCTTCTAACTGTGAAACCGTAGATCGGAGTTTGCTAAAAATGACAGTATCGGTAACAAGGTCATTTGCAAGGTTTCCTTTTTGGTTTAGTTTTGAAGTGTAATTATTTACATTCGCTGTAAGTTTTTCAAAATTCGACGAAGCATTTTTTAAAGTAACTACTGTCTTGTTTAATTCATCAGCAAAAGTTTCATCATTTAATAATTTCCCTATTGAACCTTTGCCGTCTGCCATTTCGCTACTTATCAATTTAAAATTTTCGGTAATAGCAAGCAGGTTGTCATTATTTTTTGAAAGAGTGGCCATCATCGCATCGGTGCTTAACAATTCTTCATTATTCAAAACGTCACCCGTTTTGATAGAGGGCGCCTGGGAAGAACCACCATAAATCTCAATAATTTTATTTCCTATTAACCCATCACTTGATAATTTAGCCTTTGCATTATTGTGGATATAAGCAACCGATTGGTCGTTGATATTCATATCGACTTCTACCTTTCCAATGCCTATTAGTGTGACCGTTTCGATGGTGCCCACTTTTACGCCTGAAAACCAGACATTATTTCCTTTTTGTAATCCGTTTACATTCTGGAAAAAAGTTTTTATCGCTATCGATTTCTTAAAAGTATTTTTTTGCGAACCAAGCGTAAGCACGGTCCAGATAAATATGGCAAGGCCAAGGAAAATAAATATTCCCACTATAATGGCTCTTCTGTTTCCGTTTGATTTCATAAATTATGTAATAAAAT
>JBDTHD010000016.1:0-2267 GCA_039937075.1 Ginsengibacter sp.
TTTTAAATCTTTTACAAAAGAGGTAATGGCATCATTCAATTCGGTAAACAATCTTTTTTGCTGACTTTCCTGGTTTACGTGGGTATCAAAACTACCGAGGCTAACGTAGTAAACTTTTGTGTTGATATCACTTACAATGAGTGAAGAAATAGTTTTTAAATTTTTTCCCAATTGAGTTGCCGGATAGGTTTGTGAAGACGGATGCCGACGGCTTTGCTCATAAATATAATCAGCGCTGTTTAGCGTTTCACTCAATGTTTTATAGAGATAATCTACGGCAGCTTCTTCATGATCGTGCGCTGCATTTATTTCCCTGAAATATTTTTCATTGCTCGAATTGAATAATTGTTTTGGGTCTCTTAACGCCAGTCCCTTTAAGTTATCTCCTTTCATCGCAAGGCTTAATACATCATCTATTTCAAGCGCCTGCGTGGGTTTGCTGCATCCACTGCATTGCGCATCCAAATATCTTCCCAGCCAACCGGTGGTAATATATTCGTTGCTTTCACTGGCACTTTGCCAAATATCCATGCTGCGAAAATGGGAACGATCAGGATTTGGATAACCGACATTATTCATAATTCCCAAACTTCCTTCATCAAATAATTCCTTAAAAAAAGTCAACGCAGGATTCAGTCCTGCTTCATCTGTTACATGGAGCGCCTGGTCTTTTTGAATTCCCAATTTTGGGCGTGATTTGTAATAGATATCATTTCTGATTGGAATTACTGTATTAAGACCATCATTGCCGCCACTGAATTGTAATACCACCATCACTTTATTTCCAGGAGGAACTAACGACCGTTTTTCAAAAGCTTTTAAAAATTTAGGCATCATTAAAGATGCGGAAGCCAATGAACCGATTTGCAAAAATTCTTTGCGTTTTATAAGCATAAAATATGTTTTCGTTTGTGCATCACTGTTAATTTTTGTAAAATTGATCTCGTACAACAGCTAAACCTTCTAAACCAAATCTTCAAACACTTTTTAGAAGCCTGTTTCTAAACTATCAATTTTGTAGTCACAAGGCATGCCTTGTGACTACAATTACGTTTGTGCATCACTGTTAATTCCTTCAGTACTTTAATATTTCAAAAACTAAACCACTCTAAACCGTCTAAACATCAATATTCCCATACTTTTTAGAATCCTGTTTATAAACTATCAATCGTATCAGCACAATTGGTATTCAGGCGTGCTCATTAATTCTATCATCGTTGATTTAATAAATCCTTCTCTTGACGAATTATCAACATATCTCTTTAAAACATTTTGATTGATTGAATTTTTTGTCTGAAGAACAAAATCATTTACTTTTTTAAGCAAGTCTTCTTTTGAGGTTTTATTAAAAACAGCTACAACTGAGTTCCAATCTACATTAACATCCACCTGGCGCGCCGCATGTTTTTTATCAACTCCTTCCTTTCCCATCATCACATCATCATCGTCTTTTGGCGTTATTAAAAATTCCTGCGCATCGGTTAAAATTTGTGGCAATCGCATTCGGAACATTAGTGCGCTGCTGTCTATCCAGTTTTTTCCACCGGGCCAGCCTGCTACGTTCGGGGGATAAAACAGAACTTGTCCAAGCACTCTTTGAAACAACAATTGTGTTTCAGGTTTTTGTAATTCCATCGGAATTAATCGCCTGATTCCTACAATTAATTCCACCGGGGACTTAATCCTGGTTCCCACATTTTTTTCATCGTAAAACCATTCACTAAAAAAAATATCGTTCATTAATTTTTTTAAGTCGTAGTTATTTCGATAAAATTTGTCCGCCAGGAAGGCTACCTTTTCCTCATCCACATTTTCATTGACAAAATATTTATAGATTTTTTTAGTGATAAATGTTGCTGTTGCTTTTTGTTCAAGGATAATATCAATTGCGTCATCACCATCAAAATTTCCTGTTTTACCCAAAAAAGTTTTTGAGCCGGTGTCATGTAAAAATGGACGCTCAACAAATTCCCCTCTGAAGTTAAATCCCCATCCTGTATAAGCCCTGGCGCCTTCTTTTACATCCTTTTCGGTATAATTTCCCCTTCCCATGGTAAATAATTCCATCACTTCGCGCGCGAAATTTTCATTGGGATGTTGCTTCTTATTTTGTTGATTATTAAGGAAAGAAAGCATTGCAGGCGACTTGCTTACTTCGCGCAGCAGATCTCCAAAATTTCCCAAAGCATTTTCACGAATTACATTTAAAAGTTGTTGCTGATAATAAATATTCATAACCCTGCAGGCAAAATGTCCATGCCAAAAAA
>JBDTHD010000017.1:0-1635 GCA_039937075.1 Ginsengibacter sp.
ATTGTGGCACGTTTTGGAGCACGTGCATGAACTTCATCAATACGCCGAACAATTAAAAAACTTATTGAGTTCGGACGGGAAATTATTTATTGCAGTACCTAATTATACTTCCAAAGACGCGAAAATCTATCAGCAATATTGGGCTGCTTATGATGTTCCACGTCATCTTTACCACTTTTCGCCAGCGGCAATGAAGATATTTTTCACGTTCTTGATGCAAAAGATTACACCGTTTCCGGCAAACAATTTGAAATTTGGGAATGTAGAAATTGTACTCAAAGATTTACACAAAATATTCCGGACGCAGAAGACATCGGACGCTATTATCAATCTGAAAACTACATTTCACACAGCGATACGTCAACAGGTTTTGTCAATTCATTGTATCATAAAGTAAGAAAACATACGCTGGTTCAAAAGAAAAAATTAATAGAAAAATATACGCAAAAAAAACACGGGAATTTTCTTGATGTTGGCGCAGGCACCGGAGCTTTTTTAAATACAATGAAAAGTGCAGGATGGGTTTGTACAGGAATTGAGCCCGATTTATCCGCCAGGCAAAAAGCTTTGGAATTATATCAAATTCATTTAAAAGAATCAAAAGATTTTTTTTCACTTTCTGCGCAAAGCTTTGATGCCATTACATTATGGCATGTGTTGGAACACGTGCATGAACTTCAACGATACGTCGACCAATTAAAAAACTTACTGAGTTCGGACGGGAAATTATTTATTGCAGTACCTAATTACACTTCCAAAGATGCGAAAATCTATCAGCAATATTGGGCTGCTTATGATGTCCCACGTCATCTTTACCACTTTTCGCCAGCGGCAATGAAGACCTTATTGAGCGCGCACGGATTACATTTAGAATCGATAGAGCCGATGTGGTATGACAGCGTTTACGTAAGCTTGTTAAGTGAAAAATATAAAACAGGTAAATCAAACCCTGTCAAAGCTTTTCTAAATGGAATGATTTCTAATTCTGAAACTGTTTTTCAAAAATCAAAATGCAGTTCTTTAATTTATATTGCTTCACGAAAATAAAAATCTTGATTTTTTGTTGTTTTACTGATCTATAAACTGAATGGAATTTAGGAAGGCTCATCAGATTCCCCTTATTTAAAGAAAATTTGAAGATTAATTTCACATTTTTTGCTCAATTTAAGGAGCAATATTTGTGATGTTTTATTTCAAATTACGCAGTTATGAAAGCAAAAAAATATTTTCAGATTTTAAAAATAGGGTTTCCCTGTTTACTGGCGAGCGTGTTTTTCTTTAGTTGTTCCAGCTCCAAAAAAATTGAAAAACTAAATAATGAAGATGTCATGGGAATGTTGAATTCCCAACGTTTTGTGTTCGTGGCGGAAAGGGCGAATCCGTTACGCGGAAGCTCACGCATTCTTACAAGCAGTTATGACGTCACGGTAAAAAAAGATACTCTGAATAGTTATCTTCCTTATTTTGGACGCGCTTATCAGGCGCCTTTTGATCCTACAAAAAGCCCTCTTGAATTTAAATCTTATAAATTTTCTTATACTATTAGTCAAAAAAATAAATCAGATTGGGATGTTTATATTAATCCAACCGATATTTCCGGAGTGCAACAATTTGTGTTTAACATTTTTGGAAATG
>JBDTHD010000018.1:0-2680 GCA_039937075.1 Ginsengibacter sp.
GTCTTAACAATTTTCTCGGCAGATTTATCTACCAGGTTGTGATCGTAAGACTGAAGTTTTATCCTGATTCTTTGAGACATTTTAAAGAACTTTTTTTATCCAAATTTATTTTGGGAGTGCAAAAGTAATCCGTTAAGTCTAAATAACAAAAAAATTATGCGAAGATTTTTAAAATAATCATGCACTCATTACTGGCACTATATTTACAGTAAAAAAAATAAAATTTTATTATGCAACAAACTGAAAAAAATCCCGGAAAAGATCAATTATCTGATGAAATAGATTCGACACATGATAGGAAAGAGCTGCTCGGGGGAAATGATTCCATTGAAATTCCTGATGCACATGAAATTCCGGGACAGGAAGATTTCACTCCTGCCCCACTGGGAGAATTAGCAGGCACCACCATTTCTTCAGCAGACGAAGAAGGGGACGAAATTTTTGACGATAATCTTGATGAGGAAATTATAAACAGCCCGGATTCAAACGTTACAGACGAAGAAAAGGAAATATTAGGCAGGACTTTTAATGATATGCCGGGCGATGATGAAAATCTTCGTGAAGCCGCTTTGGACAACCGCGATGACGATGGCGATGAACTGAATGAAGAAAGTTTTAAAAATAATATTTCACCCTCCGACCTTGACATTCCCGGCGACGAATTAGATGATGCTGACGAAAACGTTGGCGACGAAGATGAGGAAAACAATGATTACAGCCTTGGTGGTGATAAAGATGAAAGTCCGCGGGATCAATTCTAAAATAAATCCGGTGTAGGCTTTTCCCTAAGATGCTGTTTGTATGTTTATAATCCTGTTTAAAAAAATACAGAGATTCCCATCGTACCGGCAAACTGGTTTTGCTTTTGGGTTTGCTCAGGATTCAGTTTATCTTTTAACTTCATGTAAGAATATTGAAAGCCTAAATCAAAAGAAAGTGATTTTGCGATAAAGTAACACAATCCCACGCCACCATAAAAAGACGGGCCTGATATTGAATATACTCTATTATAGTTTTCACTTACTCGCGAATCTCGTTGCTGTAGCCAAACGTAGCCTGCGCCGATAGCGGCGGTGGGTTTTAATTTTCCTTCCAAAGGAAAATAATATTGTATTTGCGGCACAATTGTAAAAGATTCTGTAATGTTTTGTGTTATATATCCAGATTCAATTTTAGAATAATTGTAAGAATACGTTCCCGAAACGCCCACACTTAAATTATGGACTACAAAATAGGCGGCGCCCGCTGTAAAATCATATTCGCGGCTGTTAGATTTACCGGTTTGGATGCTATCTGTTCCTGTAGTGATTTTTGAAAAGAGAAAATTTAGCCCTGTTTTACCTGATAAAACAAAATTTCCTTTTTGGGTTTGTGCAAATGTGGAGGAACAAAAAAATAGAAATAATAGTGTAGGAAAAAAAAATTTAGAATTCACAAGTATTTTTTAAAAATTATTTTTTGATTCAATAATGCATAAACGCATTTGGAAGGCATTTATTTTAAGTGTTTCACAAGTTTTATTTTGATAAATATGATCGCTTTTTAGTAAGCAAATCCAAAAATTAAAATTGATTTTTAATAATCACAGCATAATATTATTTATTTTTAAATTCCAACCGGCGCCCACTTCTTTTCCCTTTCCATTCACATTTTATTTCTTTATTTTACAATAATGAATTTACCCGATTTTACATCCGGTTATTGGCCACTGATTCTTTCGGCTCTTTTTTTTGTGGTGATTACCGCCAGGTATTTTTTAGTTGCGGGAATATTTTATTTCGTCTTTTATATCTGGTTTCGTACCAAATACGAAGCAAGAAAAATTAATAAAAAAGAGTATAAAGTCGGACAGTTTAAGAAAGAAATTAAATACAGCTTAATCAGCTCTTTGATTTTTGCGATAGCGGGCGCTATCACTGTAATTCTTTGGCAAAAAGGTTATACTAAAGTGTATACAAAAATTAATTTGTATGGTTGGTGGTATTTACCCGTAAGTCTTTTGATTTATATGCTTTTGCAGGAAACTTATTATTACTGGACACATCGCTGGATGCACATTCCATCCGTTTTCAGGTTGGTTCATAAAATACATCACGACAGCCACATCGCTTCGCCTTTTACCGCCTTTTCTTTTCATCCGCTGGAAGGTTTGTTGCAGGCAATTTTTTTACCGATTGTTTTACTCTTCGTTCCTATACATTATTTCGTTATCATTTTTCTGCTGGTTCTCATGACCTTCAGCAGTGTGATCAATCACCTTGATATTGAACTGTATCCAAAAAATTCATTCAATACGTGGGCCAAATGGGTGATTGGTGCTACTCATCATTCGCATCACCATAAATATTATAAATACAATTTTGGATTGTATTTTACTTTTTGGGATAGAATTAAAAAAACGGAGAAAGACTCACCACCAAATGTTTCAAGTTGAAAATATTTTCCTCAAAAAGTTAATTAAGTTTAAAATCTCAAAACATAAATTGGTTTCAGTTTATAAATACTATCTTCGCGGCTAATTTTTTATAAACACAACAATACAATGGACAACAAAAACACAGGAACCGTTAAATTTTTCAATTCTGAAAAAGGATTCGGTTTTATTAAACACGATGATTCTTCAAAAGAAACATTTGTGCATGCAAGCGGACTGATTGATGAAATCAAAGAAAACGACAAA
>JBDTHD010000019.1:0-8214 GCA_039937075.1 Ginsengibacter sp.
AATGGTCCTATTGAAGGAGGAAATTCAGAAATCAGTGGAAATTTTACGGTTCAGCAGGCGCAGGATCTGGCCAGTATTTTAAAAATCGGAAAAATTGACGCTCCGGCTAAAATTGTCCAGGAACAAATTGTCGGTCCTACACTCGGGCAAGCAGCCATTCACGGCGGTATGCTCGCGTTTATCATTGCGTTTATAGTTATTTTCATCTTAATGTTGGTTTACTATAACACTGCGGGATGGATCGCTAACATTGCATTGATATTAAACTTACTTTTTACCATAGGAATTTTGAGTGCATTAGGTGCCACTTTAACTGCTGCAGGTATTGCAGGTTTGGTGCTCACCATTGGTATGGCCGTAGATACCAACGTAATTATCTTTGAAAGAATTAAGGAAGAGCTTGCCCGCGGAAAGAGCCACCAGCTTGCGGTTAAAGATGGTTATAACCGGTCTTATGCACCCGTAATTGATGCCCACGTTACTGTATTTTTAACGGCGGCTATTTTGTTTTATTTCGGATTGGGGCCGGTACTTGGTTTTGCAACTACGCAAATGTTGGGTATTTCACTCTCCCTGTTCTGCGGAATTTTAATTTCAAGATTGGTTACGGATGTTTACATGACAAAAGAAAGGCACTTTAAATATTTTACTAACTTTTCAAAGAAAATATTTAAGCATGCCAGTTATAAATTTATTGAATATAGAAAAGTGGCTTATGGTATTTCTGTCGTGGTTTTAATCCTGGGTATTGGTTCATTTATTAATGGTTTTGACAAAGGAGTGGAGTTTAAAGGAGGAAGAAGTTATACAGTACAGTTTGACCATAATGTAAATATTGAAGCAATTCGTAACCCTTTGCATGTTGCTTTTGATGGAGATTACCCAACGATTAAGACGGTTGGAGATGAAAGGCACCTTGAGATAACTACTTCTTATCTTAAAGGAGTTAACAATGCGGATAGCACTGTGGAAACAAGGTTATTCCAGGGTCTGCAAAGCCAGTTTCCTTCTACGCTTACAGAAGCCGAATTTGCCAAAAATAGTATCCAGGGCCACCAGGTAGTGCAACCCATAATTTCCAGGGATTTGGAACGAGGCGCTATCAAAGCGGTTATTTTCGCTATCATCGCTATTATCGTTTATATCTTCTTGCGTTTCCGCGATTGGCGGTATTCTGTGGGAACCATCATCTCATTGCTACATGACGTATTTGTAGCGCTGATTATTTTCTCGTTCTTTAAAAGTATTGTTCCGTTCCCGTTACAGATTGATCAGCATTTTATCGCGGCAATTTTGACGGTCGTCGGATTCTCGATGAATGATACGGTAATTGTATTCGACAGGATACGTGAGGATAGTCATAATATGCCAGGCGCTTCAAAAGCCACAATTATCAATAAGGCGATTAATGATACGCTGAGCCGTACTATTATGACGTCTGTTACGGTATTCCTCACTTTGCTTGCCTTGTTTATTTTTGGTGGCGAAGTAACACGTGGATTTTCTTTTTGTATGCTGATAGGTGTTATCACCGGAACTTATTCTTCTATCTTTGTAGCAGCTCCTATTCTAATTGAGTTTTCAAAAGACAAACCGTTAGGAACGGCGCGCATAAAATCAGATAAAAAGAAAGCGCCAAAAGCAAAATTGGTTCATTCAAAATAATTCAAAAAATAATAAATTTCAAAAACCGGCAATTGATTTTGCCGGTTTTTTTATGAATTTATTGGAACAGGAATTTCTATTATTTGTTTGTTTACTGCACTTTGTAAAATGCAACTTCTTCGGAAAATGGCGTAGTCAAAAACGTATTATTCATCGATTAAAGATGAAAAATCTTCTTCTGAAAACTCAGTCATAAGAAGTATAAGTCAAGTTGCGCGTCAGGATTTAATTTTTAAAAACTATACGCTGCATTGTTTAGATTTATTTGACAAATTTAATTCGTGTAAATCAGTGTAATTCGTGGCAGAAAGCATCTGAGCTTTAGCTCAAAAAAAAATCATTACCATAGAGAAATTAAGTTAGCGGAAGAAACGTCTTAGAATATTTATGCAAGCGTTTTATCAACCCATGAAGCATCGCCCATCTGGCTTTTGATTTTATCTATGTCACCCAAAAATGAAACAAGAACATCATTTTCATTGTCGTTAATAAGATCTGACTGGAAATTATTTCCGCTCGTAATAATATATTCAGCCATTTGTTGTCCGATGACTTTCATCAAATCGAACTTCCTGACGTCTGCTAAATCAATATTACTTATAATTTTTGAGGATATATTATGTAACGACGTAGTTCCATATTTCTTAGCATCGAGCGTTTCCGCATTTTTAAGTTTTTTTATGGCAGGCATGTCAAGCGAGATTTCAAATCTCCGGAAATCAACCATTTTTTTGATAATTGAAGAGCGAAAAGTATTTACCTGCATCATACTTGCGTCCTGCCCTGTTTGGTTCATTATCCAATGAAGCCAGAAACTTATCGCAAGTCCTCTTGGCCTGACTGTTTGTTTATAATTTTTAAACTGGCGCGACATGCCGGTTCCAAAACTAAAAAGACTAATATCTGAAGACGAATAAACCGGTTCAACATTTTTAGCAGCGCTGTAAGAAACAGATTCTATAAATGTCGCCATTGATGGATTATTGTAGGTGGTGGTGCCGCCGTCGAGAAATCTGCCAAATGGATAAAAATAAGTAGGAGCGCTCATTGTAGCTTCCATAGCAGCTCTCAAGAGTATGTCTTTGTAAGTGCCAAAATAGGTGCCGTCTTTTTGTTTAAAACAGGAAAAAAAAGTTTCTTCGCCAGCGAAAATATCATTTGCCGTAATCATTATATCGAGGTCGTGGAGCGCGCATGCTTTTTCAAGAGTAATATCGCCAACGATACTTTTTAAAAGTTGCCGATAATTATTTTTTGTAAAAGCGGGGGGATTTAAAAATCTTCCCCTGAACATTTTTTTCTCAAATACTTTCGTAACCAATTCTGTATACATTTCTTCAATCTGGGCCGCAGAATGCCCAAAAGTTATCAGACCGGCAATGATAGCACCAGTCGAACTGCCGGCAACCATGTCGAACAAATCATAACAGGGTAATCCTGCTTTTTCTTCCAATGTTTTTAATAGCTGGATGGTAAGAATTCCGCGAATGCCTCCGCCATCAAGGCAAAGAATTGCGCGGGATTCTTCGGGGATTTTTAACCGGGCAAATGCTTCCGTTCTGGCAGAAGACATTTTTTCTTTAATGGGTTTTGGCAAATCTCAAATATTTAAAAGGGAATTCAATTGTTTCAGCTCAAAATCAGCGTTGAAGTTATTATAAAGAACCGAACTTTATTGAAAATTTTAGTTTTTTGAAAATAAATAGTGAGTATAAGCAGTAGTTGTATTTGCCCCCTTGAAAAATAAGAGCCGGATAGAAATCCAGCTCCTTTTTAATCCAATATCCTATGAAAAACCTGCCGTAAATATAAAACCTTTTTGGTTTTATAGAAATGGTTTTTACAAAAAATATTACGTAATAAGAAGCAAGTAAATGATACGGAGATATGTTAGAGAAACACTTTTTATCCTATAAGTGAATTGATGGTTTAAGTTAAAAACGACTTAAACTGTCGAGAGTTTTATGCTTTTGAATATATCTTAATCCTTAAACTGGTTACAATTTTTTTAGTAAACAATAACCCTGCTATGAAGATTTTTTAACGGCAACGTGGCTTTAGGTATTCTGATTTTAAGAATACCGGATTTATATTCCGCACTTATGAATGTGGTATCTGCATTTTCAGGTATCGAAATATGGCGGTCAAACCAACTATAATTGAATTCGTGCAATTGCCGATTTTTGGAAGAAGCATTTCGTTTATCACTATGAATGGCACAAACTGATAACACATTTTCTTTGGTATAGATAAGCAATTCTTCCCTTTTAACTCCTGGAATAGCTACTTCAATTTTATAAAGATCGGATTGTTCAATAATGTTTACCGCCGGATGGTTTATGTTTTTTCTATCCGTCTGGTTTATCTCTTCTTTTACATCAGTTTCGTTACGAATGGGGACGTATTCTCCCGGGTAAATTGAACTGTCCAATACTGGAATTGTTAAGTGGTTCATGGCTGTCGATTTAGATTAAGGATAAGAATTGAAGTTACAATATTCATTCCAAATTAAAAAAAATAAAACTTTAAAATGTTTATCTAATCAGGAGAATTATTTATAGAATATAAATCACTATTATTTCTTTGTTTACTATCTGCGGTTTAACTCGCTGTTTTTGAAATCTTATGTGCTCTGCTAATCTCAAGAGAAAAAAGAATCAGGAAAAATCCCTGGACAATAAACATAAATCCTATTATGCTGATAATCGTAAAAGCGGCAGTTACCGGATCGATAAATATTAAAATGCCAACAATTAAACTGAACAGGCCCGCAACAAGAACCACACTCCAAAATCGGTAACGATTATTTTTAAAAACGAAGGATTGGAAAATCCAGAATAATCCGGTGAGGATTCCATAAAATGCAAAAACATAAGGCAACGTTATCGCTGTTAGACCGATATTAGAAAAAAGTATTATTGCCAAAATAATATCAAGTAATCCCTCAGCCATTTGCCATGCCCAACCGCGGTGTATTTTCCTTGTAATTATGGCGAATGTTGCTAATATTAATCCTGAAAAAAACAATAAGACACCGCCATAAAAAATAAGCCCGAGCATTCCGTTTACGGGGAATTTTAAAATGTAAAACCCCAGGAAAATTAAGATAAGTCCTTTAATAGTGATAAGCCACCAATTCTTTGATTTAATCATGGCGTGAATTTGAAATTATTATAAAGGTAATTTCATTTCTTGTACTCCATCATTAAAGAATAGCCATTTTATTTTATTGACTTTCGATTTAGTATAATGATCGTACTTTTTGCCTGACTAAAGAGTGGCTCAACAATTTTATACTGACAATTTTGCACTTTTTTTTGCTTGGCACAAACCTTGTCATATTAGAAATAAATTATTAAAAATTTATAAGTTATGGCAAAAATTATAGGTATTGACCTCGGAACCACCAACAGTTGCGTGGCGGTAATGGAAGGGAACGAACCAGTAGTAATCCCAAATGACGAAGGCCGCAGGACTACGCCTTCTGTTGTTGCGTTTCTAAAAAATGGTGAGCGTAAAGTTGGTGATCCTGCAAAAAGGCAGGCCATCACTAATCCGCAAAATACCATCATGAGCGTGAAGCGTTTTATGGGACATAAGTGGGATGAAGTGACGACAGAAGCTTCGCATCAGAGTTATAAATTAGTAAAAGGTGATAATGACACGGTGCGCGTTGACATAGATGGAAGGCAGTATACGCCCCAGGAAATATCTGCGATGATTCTTCAAAAAATGAAGAAAACAGCCGAAGATTATTTGGGCCAGGAAATAACTGAAGCGGTTATTACAGTTCCTGCTTATTTTAATGATTCACAAAGGCAGGCAACAAAAGAAGCTGGCGAAATTGCGGGACTTAAAGTTCGCCGTATTATTAACGAGCCTACAGCAGCGGCTTTGGCGTATGGACTTGATAAAAAAAGCATAGATCAAAAAATAGCGGTATTCGATTTGGGCGGTGGTACTTTCGATATCTCAATCCTTGAATTGGGCGAAGGTGTTTTTGAAGTAAAATCCACCAATGGTGATACTCATTTAGGCGGTGATGATTTTGATAAAGTAATTATGGATTGGCTTTCTGCTGAATTTAAAAAAGATGAAGGAATCGATCTTCATAAAGATCCTATGAGTTGGCAGCGATTGAAGGAAGCAGCAGAAAAAGCTAAAATCGAATTATCATCTTCTACAGAAACAGAAATTAACCTTCCATACATTACAGCCGTAGATGGTGTTCCAAAACATTTGGTAAAAAAATTGACTCGTGCTCATTTTGAAAAATTGGCAGATGAACTTTTTGCCCGTTGCTTAAAACCTTGCGAAGGAGCTTTGAAAGATGCAGGGTTAAGTAAAAACGAGATTAACGAAGTAATTCTTGTCGGTGGTTCTACCCGTATTCCAAAAGTGCAGGAACTCGTTGAAAATTTCTTTGGTAAGAAGCCAAACAAAGGTGTGAATCCTGATGAAGTGGTAGCAATTGGTGCAGCCATCCAGGGTGGAGTTTTGACAGGAGAAGTAAAAGATGTTTTACTGCTTGATGTTACCCCGCTTTCTCTCGGTATTGAAACAATGGGCGGTGTAATGACCAGGTTGATTGAAAGCAACACCACCATCCCTACAAAGAAAACAGAAGTTTTCTCCACAGCGAGCGATAACCAGCCGGGTGTTCAAATTCATATATTGCAGGGAGAGCGGCCAATGTCTTCTCAGAATAAGAGTTTAGGAACATTTAACCTGGATGGAATTCCACCTGCTCCGCGTGGCGTTCCCCAGGTAGAAGTTACTTTTGATATTGACGCGAATGGAATTTTAAATGTGTCAGCAAAAGATAAAGGCACAGGAAAGTCTCACAACATTCGCATTGAAGCCGGAAGTGGCCTGAGCAAAGAGGAAATTGAAAAAATGAAAAATGAAGCAAAAGCCAATGAATCTTCAGATAAAGCCGAAAGGGAAAAAGTGGATAAAATGAACCAGGCAGATAGCTTGATTTTCCAGACAGAAAAGCAATTTAAAGAATTTGGCGAAAAGATTTCTGCAGATAAAAAAGCTCCGATTGAATCAGCTCTGTCTAAATTAAAAGAAGCTCATAAAAATCAGAATATTAGCGAGATTGATTCTGCAACAGCAGAGTTAAATGCAGCGTGGACAACCGCGAGTGAAGAAATGTACAAAGCATCGCAGAATGCCGGACCGCAGGGTGGTGAAGGGCAGCCTAACCCCGAACAAGGCCAGCCTGAAAATGCAGAATCAAATGCCGGAGGAGACAATGTTACAGACGCGGAATTTGAAGAAGTGAAATAAGAATTGATTAAGTTTTCATAAAAAAAGCCATCTTTAAAAGATGGCTTTTTTTGTGTTCCTTTAACAAATATGATAAATAAAGAAAAAAATAATGAAAATACAAATTGCTATTATTTGTTCATTTACTGATAACCTATTGATTTTGACTTTTTTAAATTCTTAAAACCCTGATTTAGACTGATTCTTGAGAGATTATTTTGTTATCTATTTTGCGGAAAGCAGATTTTGACCGTGGCAGACTCTTGTCATTTTTTTGTCTGAATTAATAATTTTTTAACTTTTTTGAATGAATAATAAACAAAGTGAGTAAATTGCAGCCTAATTTATCATTTAACATTATCTTTAATTACTTGATTATGGGAAAAAAACTTCTCCTCAACGGACTATTCCTGTTCTGTTGTTTCTTTTCAGCTATGGCTCAGCAAAAGACAGTAACCGGAAAGGTTACTTCTACTGATGGCACTCCTTTGGTTGGTGCTACAGTCTTAATTGTTGGCCACAAATCCGGCGTAACGACGGACGCTGCCGGAGCTTTTTCTATTAACGTACCTCAAAATGCAAAAGCATTGCAAATCAGTTACGTAGGCTCCGAAACTAAAACAGTAGATATTTCAGCTACGTCAAACGTTACCGTTTCATTAGAAAACTCTTCATCAAATCTTTCGGATGTGGTGATAGTAGGATACGGAACTGCCAAAAGAAGGGATTTGACTGGAGCCATTACTTCTATAAAGCCTAAAGATTTTAACCAGGGAGTTATTCATTCGGCCGACCAGCTTTTACAAAATAAAGTTGCAGGGTTAGAAGTAACAAATACTTCGGGTCAGCCGGGAGCCGCTACCACTATACAAATACGAGGTAGCTCTTCCATACGTGCAGGAGCCAGTCCTTTATATGTGGTTGATGGAGTTATTTTAGATGGTGGAACTGCAAGGCCAGGTGCAGCCACATCATTCGGAACCACTTCCAATTCTGATCCGCTTATTTTCATTAATCCCAATGATATAGCAAGAATCGATATCCTGAAAGATGCATCTTCTACAGCTATTTATGGTTCAAGGGGTGCTAATGGTGTTATCATAATTACCACTAAAAAAGGTCATTCCGGACCTATGAAAGTGGATGTCGGCGTAAATTATAGCGATTTTGCAGGCTATATGAAAAAGTATGAAATATTGAGCAGGTCTCAGTATCTTTCCGCAATTGCCTCTCCAAAATATGGTTTGCCAGACAGTTTACAAAAGGTGTATAATG
>JBDTHD010000020.1:0-20780 GCA_039937075.1 Ginsengibacter sp.
AACCAGATTTTGAAAAATGGTTTTGTAAAGCTTTTTAAATCGCATAAAAAAGAATTTAAAGACGGTGAGCAATTAAGGGATTTTATTTATGTAAAAGATGTTTTAAAGATCTGTTTTTGGTTTTTAGAATGTTGGGAAAATGATGCCAAAACTTTTACCTCAGGAATTTATAATGTTGGCACGGGAAAAGCAAGATCTTTTAATGATTTGGTTAGCGCTACTTTTTCTGCTTTGGATAAATCTACTAAGATTGAATATATTGAAATGCCAGAAGATATTCGCGACACGTATCAATATTTTACAGAAGCAGAAATGAGCAAGATTCGGTCCGCTGGCTATTCTCAGCCGTTTTATTCTCTGGAAAACGGAGTAGAAGATTATATAAGAAATTTTCTTTCCAAAAAAGAATATCTTTAATTAATCAGTCTATTTAGCTAAAATAAAAAAAACTGTTTTTTGTTGATTTACTGTCAATCTTAACTGCAATTTTTGCTTTTTTCTCATATCAAAAGAGTTGTTTAAAATTAACCGCGATTAATATTTTTAATTTTTTTCCACAATTTAGTTTATAACTTTTTCGGCTTAAATATTAACCGTAAGTTTGCACGACCTCACGGATTCTTTTCCAAACTTCTGTTCCGCGGTCAAGTTTATTGTCATTCACGCAACAAGATTAGTTGTATGGAGGGCATTTTATTTTTTAAATATAATAAAAATGGCTAAATACATTTTCGTAACCGGCGGTGTTAGTTCTTCGTTAGGTAAAGGCATTATTGCCGCTTCGCTCGCAAAGCTTCTACAGGCAAGAGGTTTAAGCGTTACTATACAAAAATTCGATCCTTATATTAATGTGGATCCGGGTACGTTGAATCCCTATGAACATGGTGAATGTTTCGTTACGGAAGATGGCGCAGAAACTGACCTGGATTTAGGCCATTATGAGCGATTTTTAAATATAAATACCAGCCAGGCTAATAATGTTACCACCGGGAAAATTTACCAAACGGTTATTAACAGGGAAAGAGAAGGAGATTATTTGGGTAAAACGGTACAGGTAGTTCCTCACATTACGGATGAAATAAAAAGACGTATGTTACTGTTGGGCGAAAAAAATGAATATGATATTGTAATTACGGAAATTGGTGGCACTGTGGGTGATATTGAAAGTCTTCCTTTTATTGAGGCCGTTCGTCAAATTCAATGGGAATTGCCTGAAGACGATTGTCTTGTGGTGCATCTTACTTTGATACCTTATTTAAAAGCCGCAAAAGAATTAAAAACAAAACCTACACAGCATAGTGTAAAACTGATGAGCGAGAACGGTGTTCATCCGGATATTTTGGTTTGCCGCACTGAACGCCCGCTGAATGACGATCTTAAAAGAAAAGTGGCTCTTTTTTGTAATGTAAAAGTAGATTCTGTTATAGAAGCCGCTGATGCCTCTACCATTTATGAAGTTCCCATTGCTATGCTTCGCGAAAAATTGGATTTAATTGTTTTGAAAAAATTAAATATCCACAACTATAATGAGCCCGAACTCGCCAAATGGAAAGAGTTTCTGGATAAAGTGAAACATCCAAACAACAAAGTTACTATTGGCCTTATCGGAAAATATATTGAACTCCAGGACGCTTACAAATCAATTCTTGAATCCTTTATTCATGCCGGCGCGATGAATGATTGTAAAGTGCAGATTTTAAATGTGCATAGTGAATATATCGATGAAGAAAATGTGAAAGAAAAATTATTGGGACTTGATGGATTACTTGTGGCTCCTGGTTTTGGCTCAAGAGGCGTAGAAGGAAAAATAATTGCTGTAAAATATGCCCGGGAAAATAAACTTCCGTTCTTTGGAATTTGCCTGGGCATGCAAATGGCAGCCATCGAATTTGCGAGGGATGTTTTGCAAATTGCAGACGCGGATTCTACCGAGATGAATCCCGATACGCAAAACCCCGTTATTGATATGATGAAAGAGCAGAAAAAGGTGACTATGAAAGGTGGAACTATGCGATTAGGCTCCTATCCATGCGTCATAAAAGAAAATACATTGGCTTATTCAATTTATGGAACTACAGAAATAAACGAACGCCATCGTCATCGTTGGGAGTTCAATAACAAATATTTGAAACAATTTGAAGATGCCGGAATGATAGCAAGCGGCATCAATCCCGAAAGCGGCCTCGTTGAAATAATGGAACTCAAAAATCATCCTTTTTTTATTGGTGTTCAGTATCACCCCGAACTAAAAAGCACAGTAGAAAACCCTCATCCTTTGTTTGTTCATTTTGTAAAGGCTGCAAGAGAGTTTACTAAAGCAGATGTGACCAAAACTGAATTATCTAAAGTAGAAGTATAAATTATTTTCTTTTGATAATTAACACTTTTGTTTGCTTTCCCGTTAAACCGGGAGAGGTTGCATTTCGTCTATAAATGTATCTTTGCGGTCTTTTATTCATCGATAAAAACAAATAATAATGATGAAAAAATTACTTTTTGGCGTTTTAATTTTTTGTACCTCAAATGTCTTTTCCCAAAATAATAAGTTAGGCGTAAGCGATCCTGATGCAAAAGCTATTTTGGACAATGTGAGCGCAAAATTTAAGACCTATAAAACAGTGAATGCAGATTTTACTTTGAGCATTACTAATGCAAATGGAAAAGTAGAAGGAACAAAAAAAGGAGTGGTATATATGAAAGGGCCGAAATACCGGGTAAATATTTCAGGACAGGAAATTTACAGCGATGGTGATAATATCTGGACTTATGATAAATCTGCTAATGAAGTACAATTAACCAAATTTGATCCAACTGCCAATACCATAACTCCTCAAAAAATGTTTACCAATTTTTATGATAAAGATTTTTTATATAAATTAAATGGTGAGAAAAAAGAAGGAAATAAAACGGTTCAGGAAATTGAATTAACGCCCGTAGATAAAACAAAGACTTATTTTAAGGTTTTGGTAAATGTAGATAAAGCGACCAAAAATATCACCTCGAGCAAAGTGTTTGAAAAAAATGGCGACCGTTATATTTATACGGTTAATTCATTGAAACCCAATACTAATCTTCCGGAATCTTTATTTGTATTCGATGCAAAAGCTCATCCAAAGGTAGAAGTGGTGGATTTGAGATAGTTGTTTTTAAACCCACTAACCATCAGCGTTCGAATATTTGTGACGTTATCCCATTAATTCGGCCAGGTATAAGAATCTATTTTTAATCCGGCCAGGTTTATGACCCTGTCAACCACAGTGGAAACTGCTTCTTCAATTGTTTTGGGTTTGCTATAAAAAGACGGAGAGGCCGGACAAATAATTCCACCAGCCATAGTAATTGTTTCCATATTTTTTATGTGGATTGCGTTATATGGAGTTTCTCTGACAACACAAATCAGTTTTCTCCTTTCTTTTAAAATTACATCTGCAGCCCGCGAAATCAGGTCGTTTGATAAGCCTGATGCAATTCTGCCCAAGGTCCCCATGCTGCAAGGAATAATGATCATTATATTAAAATTAGCCGAACCCGAAGCAAAAGGGGCCATAAAATCATTTTTATCAAAATAGGTGGCCGGATAGGAATCAAAATTGCTTTTCCCGATTTCTGTTTGCCACACAATTTTGGCATTATCTGTAATAACTATGCTTAAATCAGACCACTGTGATTTTAACTTCGCCAACTTATCTAATAATAATTTGGCATAAATAGAACCACTTGCTCCGGATACAGCCACGACTATTTTATTCATTTAACTTTTTTGTTGAAAGTTTAAAAATATTTTTGTCTTTGTAAAATAAAATTAAAATCAAACCGTTTTATGTTTATGCAACGAAAGGTTTCAATTGTTTTTATTGCTTGTCTATTTGTTTTTTCTTATGCCAAAGTTAAACCAACTGAAAAGGAAAAAATAAATTGGTTGAGCATAGATGAAGTAAATCTAAAGATGAAAACTGATCCGAAGCCTATAATTATGGACATTTATACCAACTGGTGTTATTGGTGCAAAGTGATGGATAAAAAAACATATACCAATGCTAAGGTTATCTCTTATATCAATGCCCATTTCTACGCGGTAAAATTAAATGCCGAAACAAAAGAAGCGATAATTTGGAACAATAAAGATTATAATTATGATGAAGCAAATAAAGTGAATGATTTTGCGTTATATGCTACACAGGGACAGTTGGCCTTTCCAAATACGGTAATTTTTTCGCAGCAGGAAAAAACGCCGGCAGCCATTCCGGGATTTATGGAGCCAAAAGAAATAGAAATAATTCTAAAGTATTTTGGAGAAGGCTATTATAAAACAGAGAATTTTAATGACTACTCTGCAGATTTTAAAGCAAAATGGTGAAAGCCATCTAAAAATATAAAAATTACGTAGGTAATTAAACTCGGTTTTTCATAGGATATTGGATTATAACAGGGGTGGATTTCCATCCGGCCCCTTTTTTTTATTTTTTTTGAAAAATAAATTAAACCTATGCAACGTTTTTGAGTCGAAAGAGGTCTAAGGTATAATTTAAAGCCTTTTGAAGGTGACAACAAATTAATAAATGGCGAAAGCCTTAAAAATATAAAAACTACGCAAGTAGTTAAACTCGGTTTTTCATAGGATATTGGATTATAACAGGGGTGGATTTTTATCCGGCCCCTTTTTTATTTTATCCGTTACCAGTAAACGAGCAAATTAGTTCAATTTTTATTTTGATATTTTATTACTGAATAGCTTTCTTGATTTTTATTAATTTGGTAAGAAGCTCTTCTAATAACTCAAGCCTTAGCATATTGGCGCCATCACTTTTTGCCAGCGCAGGATTAGGATGCGTTTCTATAAATAATCCATCGGCATTCACTGCAATGGCCGCTTTGGCAATTGTTTCGATCATTTCCGGATTCCCACCCGTTATCCCGCTACTTTGATTGGGCTGTTGTAAACTATGCGTGCAATCCATAATTACCGGAACTCCGTGGCTTTTCATAATGGGAATGTTTCTATAATCCACCACTAAATCGTTATAGCCAAAAGTATTTCCCCTATCAGTCAACATCACCTTATTGTTTCCCATTTTCTGAATTTTTTCAACCGCAAATTTCATAGATTCGCCATTTACAAACTGTCCTTTTTTCACGTTTACGATTTTCCCTGTTTCGCCGGCAGCGACTAAAAGATCCGTTTGTCGACAGAGAAATGCCGGAATTTGTAATACATCCACATATTTTGCGGCCATCGCGGCTTCTTCATGCGCATGAATATCAGAAACAGTGGGCAGCGCAAAATGTTTTCCCACGTTGGCAATCATTTGTAAAGCGTCTTCATCGCCCAGTCCGGTAAAAGAAGAAGCGCTCGTGCGATTGGCTTTTCTATAAGAAGATTTAAAAATATAGGGAATCCTCAATTTTTCACAGATTTTCGAAACTTTTTCTGCCACTTCAAAAATTAATTCTTCACTTTCAACAACGCAAGGGCCGGCAATAAGAAAAAAATTATTTTCATCATAGTCCTGGCTGGCAAAAAGTTGCTTTAAATAATCAATCATTTTATAGCGTTTATCTTCAAAGATATTTGATTAAATTATTTTACTCAAAGTCTTTTGCCTAAGTAATTAAAATAAATCAACTTTACTTTTATATCAATCTCAATTGCGCAAGCTGCAGTAATTTAATTATGTTACTTATTTATTTACCCCAGAATTCTTTAAGGTGCCAATACGTTTTTGATTTGATCTTTAAAGATGAATTAGGAATTGATTTTCGAACGACAAATGATTTAAAAAAGTTTGAAGAATATTCCGGAGAACAAATAAATTATTCTGGAGAAAGAATCAATAATGGATTTTTTATAAAATCCAATCCATTTTTGTTTGAAACTGAAATTAAAAAGCAGGAAATAAAAGTGATAGAAAAAGATTCTGTAAAATTTTTATTTCCGGATGAAGACGATGATTTGGGATTTGATATTTTTTCATCCATATTTTTTCTGGTGAGCCGTTATGAAGAATACCTGCAATTTGAAGGCGATAAATTCGGAAGATACAAGGCTTCCGATACTTTTGCTTTTCAAAATAAATTTTTGCACAAGCCGATAGTTAATATCTGGATTGAAAACTTTAAAAAGGTATTGCAGAATAAATTTCCGGGATTAAAATTTAAGACTCACTTATTTAATTCAATTCTTACTTATGATATCGACGTTGCTTATAAATATAAAGGCAGAAGCTTTGGAAGAACGTTGGGATCTGCTTTAAAAGATATTGCAGGATTCAGAGCGCAAAATTTTAAAGAGCGAGTGCAAACACTTTTACAATCTAAAAAAGATCCGTGGGACGTTTATGAAGAGTTGCAGCAACAAATCAGTCAGGATAAATTATTATCGGTTTTCTTTTTTTTGCTGGCTGATAAATCAGAGCACGATAGAAATTTGAATTATCAAAATCCGATCATGAAGAAATTGGTAAATCAAATTGAATCATTTAGCGAAATCGGAATTCATCCTTCTTTTCATACTTCCACTTTGCCAGAAAAGATATCAATTGAAAAAAAAAGACTGGAAATGTTATCAGGAAAAAAAATAGATAAGAGCCGACAGCATTATTTAAAGTTTAAATTGCCAGATACTTTTAGAGCGCTTTCATCGTCCGGAATCTCAGAAGATTATTCTATGGGTTTTCCTGAAATGCCTGGTTTTCGTGCCGGAACCTGTAAACCTTTTTATTTTTATGATTTAAAAGATCAAAATGCTACTTCGTTAAAAATTTTTCCCGTAACCTGTATGGATGCTACATTTATTTATTACCTCGAAAAATCGCCTGAGAAATCTTTAATAGATATTCTCAATATTTTAAAGGAGGTAAAAAATGTAAACGGCACTTTTATTTCTATTTTTCATAACGATATTTTGGGTGAAAATTCCAAGTGGAAATCTGTTCACGATAAAATGATTCGTCAAATACAATCATATTTAAAAAGCGTTTAAATTTTTAAATGTAAATGCGTATACTCTTCACTGTTACTAATGATTTAAACTACGATCAGCGGATGATACGCATTTGTAATACGCTTTTTGAAGCTGGCCACGAAGTGAGACTGTTAGGAGTTGCATTTCGAAATTCTCTTTCATTACAGGATAAAAAATATTCACAAAAAAGATTGCGCATTTTTTTTAAAAATGGATTTGGGTTTTATTTTGAGTACAATGTGAAACTTTTCTTTTTTCTTTTGTTTCAAAAAACCGATATTTTTTGCTGTATTGATTTGGATACAATGCTGCCGGTTTATTTTGCCTCGTTTTTAAGAGGGGAAAAAAGGGTTTACGATGCGCATGAATATTTTTCGCAGCAAAAAGAAATCATAACCAGGCCTAAAATTTATAAATTTTGGCATTTTATTGAAAAACGTTTTGTGCCTAAATTTGAAAAAGGATATACAGTAAGCGAAGGAATTGCTGATGCATTGAGGAAGAATTATAAAGTGAATTATGAGGTTATCAGAAATTTGCCATTGCTGAAAAGCTTGCCTGTAAATCATTCTGGAGTAAAAATTATTTTATATCGTGGCAATGTAAATGAAGGAAGAGGTTTTGAATTCCTGATTCCAGCGATGAAGATGATAAATGCGCAATTAATTGTTTGTGGTGAAGGGAATTTTTTTGAGAAGGCAAAAGTGCTTGTAAATGAAAATCATGTTGCCGCTAGAGTGGAGTTTAAAGGAAAGTTATTACCTCGCGAGCTCAGTGAAATTTCGGCGCAAGCATACTTAGGAATCAATCTTGTGGAACCTTTAGGTGAAAATCAATTTTTGTCTTTGGCAAATAAATTCTTTGATTATATTCAAAATGAAATTCCTCAATTGACCATGAATTTTCCGGAATATAAAAAGATAAATGACGAATTTGAAGTCGCAGTATTGTTAGATGATTTGTCAGTCGGTTCAATTTCAAAATCTTTAAACCTTTTACTTGAAAATGAAGGATTGTATTTGCGATTGAAAGAGAATTGCAGGAAAGCAAAGGAAATTTATAACTGGCAAAATGAGGAAAAGAAGTTGCTTGAGTTTTACAATCAATTTGATCAACGATTGCAGTAAACAAACAAATAACAACGAATTTTATTTTACAATAAATTAACAACCGATTAACTCTTCTCATCTACATATTGTTTGCCTGGACGTGCCTTATCCACCTGATTATGGAGGCGTTTTTGATCTTTTTTATAAGATAAAAATGCTATCTGGAATTGGAATTAAGATTCATTTGCATTGTTTTGAATATGGGCGTGGCCAACAACCGGAATTGAATCAATACTGTGAAGAAGTTTTCTATTATAAAAGAAAAACGTTTTTCCAAACAACAGAATTGCGTTTACCTTACATCGTTAGTTCAAGAATCAATTCTTTATTAATAGAGAATTTGTTGAAAGATAATTATCCGGTATTACTGGAAGGAATTCATTGTACTTATTATTTATACAACGGACAATTAAGAAATAGAAAAGTGTTGGTGAGATTGCATAATGTAGAATACGAATATTATGATCAATTGGCAAACTCCGCTAAAAATATTTATAAGAAAACCTATTATAAATTGGAAAGTCGCTTATTAAAAAAATATGAAAAATCAATCGCTGCAAAAGCAAAACTATTAGCTGTAAACGAAAAAGACAAGCATACGTATCAAGAAATATTTTTAGCCAAGGATATTGAATTTCTGCCGGTTTTTCTACCTTTCAAAGTGGTAAAATCCAAACAAGGCAACGGTCATTTTTGTCTGTATCATGGCAATCTATCAGTGTCAGAAAATGAGAGAGCGGTGCTTTGGCTTTTGAAAAATGTTTCTTCACAGAGTGAAATGAAATTTATTATCGCCGGGAAAAATCCGGCTGCTTTTCTTAAAAATAAAATTTTAGAAAATAAAAATGTTGAATTGAAAGAAAATCCATCTCAAGAAGAAATGGAAGATTTGATAAACAATGCTCATGTTCATCTATTGCCTTCTTTCAATTCAACAGGAATAAAAATTAAGTTATTGAATGCATTGTTTAATGGGAGGTTTGTGATTACAAATGCGGCTTCAGTAGCGGGAACCGGGCTTGCAAGTCTTTGTGAAATTGCAGAAGATGGAAAAGAGAATCTAAAAAAAATAAATGAATTATTTGAGATTTCTTTTTCCGAAACTGAAATCATCAAAAGAAAAGAAATCCTTTGCAAAATGTATGATAATGAGAAAAATGCTCAGCAGCTTATGAAGTGGTTATAGAAGCATTATCGAATACTTTTCCGCGCTCTGTTTTGATGGTTCTAGCCGGAAATTTATGAATTACAGGGTAGTCGTGAGTTGCCATTATAATTGCAGTACCATAATCCTGGCAAATGCTAAAAAGTAGTCGCATAATTTCATCAGAAGTTTCGGGGTCAAGATTTCCCGTCGGCTCGTCAGCCAATAATAATTTGGGAGAATTTAAAAGTGCGCGCGCTACATCAATTCTTTGTTGCTCTCCGCCACTAAGTTCAAATGGCATTTTAAAACCTTTCGTTTTTAATCCCACTTTTTCCAAAACATCTGCGATTTTTTCATCCATTAATTTTTCGTCTTTCCAGCCGGTGGCTTTCATTACAAATTTCAGATTATCATTTACATTTCTGTCGGTAAGTAATTGAAAATCCTGGAAAACAACGCCCAGGTTGCGACGTAGGTAAGGGATTTTCTTCCAGTCTATTTGGCGTAAATCAAACCCTACAACCGTTCCTTCGCCTTCTTTAAAATCCAAATCTGCATATAACGTTTTCAAAAGACTCGATTTTCCAGTTCCGGTTTTGCCAACGAGGTACACAAATTCGCCACGGTTTACTGTTATATTTACATCGGAAAGAATCAGTGAATCTCCCTGGTAAATATTCACATTCCTTAATTCCACTATAACTTCTGACATAATTAAATGATTATATTTTTTTAATCGAACAGCCGTAAAGTTAATTGTATAATTATATTTTCTATAAAACAATTATTATACAACTGTTAAAAAATAAGAATCAAATCTTCCAATATTTTTCAACACTTTTTTTTGATCGCCTGTCTTAAAAATTACAGTGAACCTACAAATAAACAGTATTCCTATTTCCTCCTTCTTTGAATTTTTTTTCTAAAACTAAAAAAATAGTTTGTAAACTAAAAAAATAGTTTATATTTGGTTTTTGAAATAAAAAAATGAAAAAATGAAAACATTGACAAAAGCCGAAGAAGAAGTGATGCAGGTGCTTTGGCGAACAGGAAGATCTTTTTTAAGAGAGATTACCAACGAAATGCCTGAGCCCAAACCCCATCAAAACACGGTGGCAACTGTATTAAAAATATTGGTTGAAAAAGAATTTGTCGGGATAGAAGTCATTGGACGAATGCATCAGTATTATGCATTAGTGGACAAAGATATTTATTCAAAGGGCCGCGTAAAATCTTTGGTTAAAAAATATTATGAGGGCTCTTTCAGCAATATTGTTTCTTCTATGGTAAAAGAAAATAACCTCAGCATTGAGGATCTGGAATTGCTGCTGAAAAAATTGAAGAAAGGAAAATAAGTTGTCGGCACTGAAGTTCATACGGCCTGTGGCGAAAAAAGTCTTACAGTTTCCCATTTAATAGCGACCTAACAATTAAAAACATTTATCATGATAACTCTTGCGTGGTATTTTTTGAAAGTAATCATCTGTTCCGGAATTTTATGCGGCTATTATTTTCTCGCTCTGAGAAATAAAGCCTTCCATCGCTGGAACCGTTTTTATATTCTTGCTTCCGTAGTGATTTCTTTATTGGTTCCGATAATGAAGATTAATTTTTTTCCAAAACCTGAAGAAAAAGGAACGGTAGTTCAGATGTTGCAAACTATCAGCTACGGTGACGAAGTCGTTGTGGAATACAGCAGGAACAACAGTTTTGAGCTTACTACGCAAAACATAACAGAAGGATTTTATTTGTTGGTATCACTTGTTTTCTTTTTCATTTTTCTTATTTCGTTATATAAAATAACAAGGCTGAAGAAAAAATTTCCTGCTAAAAAATTTGAAGGAATCAGCTTTATTAATACCAGCGCAAAGGGAACGCCTTTTTCATTTTTCAAATCTATCTTTTGGAACAAGGCAATAGATCTTCATTCCAAATCCGGACAACAAATCTTTAATCATGAAATAGCACACATAAAAGAGAAACATTCTTACGACAAAATATTTATGAATATCGTTTTAATATTTTTTTGGATCAACCCTTTCTTTTGGCTTTTGCAAAAAGAATTGTTCATGATTCATGAATTTATCGCGGACAAAGAAGCGCTGGAAGACAGTGATATCAATTCTTTCGCGGAAATGATTTTGCAAACTGTTTATCCGGGACAAAATTTTTCTCTTGCTCATAACTTTTTTTATTCACCTTTAAAAAGGAGGTTACTCATGCTTACTAAAAATAAAAATCCGAAAGTTAATTACATCAGCAGGTTGCTGGTTTTGCCGCTTGCAGCGATTGTGTTTTTTGCTTTTACACTTAAAGTAAAAAATAAAAATGCCCACCTGTACAATGGCAAAACGATAACTGTAATTATTGATGCCGGGCACGGTGGAAAAGACAACGGAGCACATTCTTCCAACGGCGTAGAAGAAAAAGATATTACACTTTCTATAGCTAAAAAAATTGCGGAGCTGAATTCAAATCCTGACTTGAAGATTATTCTTTCAAGAGATAATGATCAAACTATTTCGGTAAAAGATAGGGTAGTTTTTGCCAAAAATAATAAAGCAGATCTTTTTATTGCTCTGCATGTAAATGCCGCAGTAAACGAACAATTAAATGGTTTTTCTGTTTTGGTAACTAAAAATTACAACGAACAAAATCAATTGCTTGGTTCTGCATTAATCAATGAGCTAAAAAAATCTTATAAAACCGAAGATAAAATCGGAGAAAGGGGTCTTGGCGTCTGGGTTCTTGATCACAATGTTTGCCCGGCGGCACTTGTAGAATGCGGCTATCTGAGCAATTCCCGAGATGCAGCATTTATAAGCAATAACGCTGATCAGGAAAAAATCGCACAGAATATTTTGGATGCGATTAATGTTTATGCTTCTTCGGAAGAAAAGGGGGATGATAAAAAATCCGTAGTTAATTTGGATTCTACTCGTCCAAGAATTATCAACGCAACACTTACAAAACGAGATGGCTCTAAGATAAGCTCCGGTGGAGAAATCATTGAAAATTCTGAACATACATCCTGGAATAGTAAAAATGCTATTGTCATTTTCAATGGAAAAGAAATACAGAAAGAAAAATTAAACCGTAAAAATATTAATGCAAAAAGAATTATACTATATTTTCCAAATGATAAAAAAGGAATCCAGTTGTATGGGGGAAAAGCAAAAAACGGAGTCAAGGTTTATGAAGATGCCACGATAGAAAATAGTCCATGGATATCGAAACTAAAATTAGAAAAAGTCTCTGAAAATACAGAAAGACAAGATACAATTCCAGGTAAAGTTTATACAAAAGTACAAGTGGAGGCCTCATTCCCTGGAGGGCTAACCGCGTGGTCAAAATATATTGTTAGAGCGATTCAGGACAGCATTGATAAATTTACCAAAGCGGATTTTGGTACTTGTGTTCTCCAGTTTATTGTAGATGTTGATGGAGGGATAAGCGATGTAAAAGCCAGGACTATGAAAGGAACTGAGTTGGCAAAGGTTTCAATAGAGGCAATTGAAAATGGGCCAAAATGGATTCCTGCATCACAAAATGGAAAAGCTGTTGCTGCTTATAGATTACAGCCTGTAACATTACAGAATCCGGATGACAATAAAAAAGACGATAAAGGAAATGTAACTATTGTTCATACATTTAAATATAGAAAAACTATTCACGGCACTACCTCAAACAATCAAAAAGATTCAGGTCCGGATAAAGTTTTAACAAAAGTAGAAAATGAAGCTTCTTTCCCCGGCGGTTTACCGGCATGGTCAAAATACATTACAAGAGCCATCCAGGATAGTATTGATAAATTTACAGAAGCCGACTATGGAACCTGTGTTATCCGTTTTATTGTAGATGTTGACGGTAGTGTAAGCGATGTTACGGCGAGAACGATGAAAGGAACTGACCTGGCAAGTGTTGCAATCAATGCCATTAAAAGCGGGCCGAAATGGATTCCGGCTTCACAAAATGGTCGTACAGTGGCTGCATACAGATTACAGCCGGTAACATTATTAAATCCGGATAACAAAGGGAAGATTATAAAATTCCTTCCTCCAAAAATTGTGAGAGATTCCGGAAATGTGTATGTAAACCCCGACGGATTAGCCAGGTTTCCGGGTGGCCAGGCTGCATGGTTGAAATATATATCCCCGTTAATTAATAAATATGGGAACAAATTAATCACGAATAAAAATAATATTGGAACCTGTAAAGTGAAGTTTGTAGTTAATACGAATGGAAAAGTATCTGAAGTTTATGCAACGACCATGGAAGGAACTGAATTGGCTAAAGTGGCAGTGAATGCTATAAAGGATGGTCCGAATTGGATACCCGGAAAGCAAAACGGCCATGCTGTAAATTCTTTTCTGATTCAGCCGGTAAGGTTTGCATTAAGTGATAATGTCGGCTTAAAAAATGAACCGGAATAAAAAAGATTATTATCAAAACTAACTGCAACTTTTAAATTAATTACTAAGATTTCGGGAGCTTTTAAAAAATCAATTCATTTCCATTAGCATCAATCACCAATTCTTTTTTATCACTTGCTTGTACACGCCCGATAATCTTTGACTCAATATTAAACGTCCGGGCTTCGTGAATAACGGTTGCTGCAAAATCTTCGTCCGTATAAATTTCCATCCTACAGCCCATATTAAAAACCTGGTACATTTCGTGGTCATCAGATTTGCTGGCCAATTTTATTTTATTAAAAATGTCCGGTGGGGAAAATAAATTGTCTTTTATCACGCGCACATTTTCTGGAATGTATTTTAAGCATTTCGTTTGGCCGCCGCCGCTACAATGTATCAGTCCATCAATTTTATCAAAATTATTTTCCAGGATTTTTTTAATAAGTGGAGCAAAAGTGCGGGTAGGGGAGAGAATGTCTGTTACGTTTTTAATCCTGTTTTTTCCGATGTAAACTACCTCTTCGGCTAAATTGTTATCATAACTTTCCTTGAAATTTTCCGCGTAATATTTATCAAGGATGTCGTGTCGGGCAGAAGTTAATCCATTACTTCCAATGCCGCTGTTGTAATTATTTTCGTAGGTGGCCTGCCCAAAAGAGGCCAAACCTACAATTACATTTCCGGGTTTTATTTTTTCGTTCGAAATTATTTTTGACTTTGGCCAACGTGCCGTCATCGTTCCATTCACTGCAATCGTTCTTACCACATCGCCTACATCAGCCGTTTCGCCACCGAGATAATGAATGTTAATTCCGAAGGTTTTCATCAGGTTAAAAAATTCCTGCGTGCCATTTATGATTTGTTCCAACACTTCACCCGGAATTAAATTTTTGTTTCTGTCAATGGTTGAATTGAAAATAATATTATCGTAAATTCCTACACACAAAAGGTCGTCAAGATTCATTACCACTGCGTCCTGGGCGATTCCTTTCCACACGGAAATATCGCCGGTTTCTTTCCAGTACAAATAAGCCAGAATACTTTTTGTACCCGCGCCGTCTGCATGCATGATGTTTACAAATTCCGGATCATTTCCTAAATAATCAGGGTAGATTTTACAAAACGCATTTGGAAAAATCCCTTGGTCCAGATTTTTTACTGCTGCATGGACTTCTTCTTTTTGCGCTGAAACGCCACGTTGGGAATAAAGAGACATGTTTTAATTTTAGTAAGTGCGAAAATAGAACATCTGGACATCTTATCATTCAATGAAATTATCCACCAATAAATAAATTAGTTTTGCTGTTTCTATGCAGGTACATCGTGATATAAATAGCTTACCGTCTTTTGAAAATGCTGCGATTACTATCGGTACATTTGATGGCGTACACAGCGGCCATTTACAAATCATTCACCAGCTAAAAAAAGAAGCTTTAATCAATAAAGGCGAATCGGTAATTATCACTTTTGATCCTCATCCGAGAATGGTGTTGAATCAAAATAGCAACCGGCCATTTATACAATTGCTTAACACGCTTGCAGAAAAAATTGAATTATTAGAAAAAGAGAACATTGATCATTTGGTGGTTGTTCCATTTACGATGGAATTTTCAAACCAATCGGCTAAAGAATATATTTCTCACTTTTTGGTAAGAAAATTTAAACCGAAAACTATTATTATAGGTTATGATCATCGTTTTGGTAACAATCGCGACGGTGATTATGAATTGCTTGAAAAATACCAGGATGAATACCATTACCAGGTAAAAGAAATTCCGGAACATGTTTTAAACCATGTAACTATCAGTTCTACAAAAATTCGCCACGCACTTAAGGACGGCGATTTGGAAACCGCAAAAGAATGTTTGGGTTATGATTATTTTTTTGAAGGAAAAGTGGTTGATGGAAATAAATTAGGAAGAACGCTGGGCTATCCTACTGCGAATCTTGAAATAAAAGATAATAATAAATTGATTCCTGAAAATGGAATTTATGCTGTGAAGGTGGTCGTAGGAAAAGCAACTGTAAATGATAATTCGGTTTTTATTTCGGAATCTTTTCACCAGGGAATGATGAGCATTGGCATTCGCCCTACTATTGCTGATAATAGGCGAACGATTGAAGTAAATATTTTCGATTTTAATGAAAATATTTATGGCAGAATCCTTCGTGTGTATGTGAAATACTTTTTAAGGAATGAAGAAAAATTTGATTCTATCGAAAAATTAAAAGATCAGATTTCTTTGGATGAAATTGAGGCTAGGAAATTATTGCTGTTGTGAAAATGTGCGAAATGCAGTAAACCAACAAATAAGTAAGATTGTTATTTTCCAAAATCTATAAGAAGGTTTTTTTAATTTTGTTATCAGAATTAAACATTGACTGATGAGCACTAAAATTGCTAAACCACAGGTAGAAATCGATGAGGCCATCAAAGAATTAATTAAACATCAAACCGAGCGTTGCGTTATTGTTCATTGCCGTTTTTATTCGGAAGAATTAAGTGCGATTAGAATATGGCCAACGACCTATTTGATACAGGACACAGGTAAAAAAAGCAATTTGCTGAAGACTTTTAATATTACCCTGATGCCGAATTGGACGAGGCATTTTGTGATAAACGATTTTATTCGCTTTACACTTATCTTTGAAGGACTAAGCAAAACATGCCAATCATTTTATTTACTGGAAGACATCGACGAATCCTATGCTTTTTATTCTCATAAAATTATGCGGAACCGAACCGATGTTTATTATACTGAAGTTTTCGTTGAGTGATTTCTTAACGTAAAAACGGTGCAATTACTCTCCAGATAGTAGAAAAACTGGTAATGATCACCAAAGATCCAACGAGAATGAACATTGTTTTTAACGGCACCTTTCCTACAAATCTTGCAGCAATTGGCGCAGCAATCAATCCACCAATAATAAGGCCTGCCACATCAAATAAAGGAATGCTTTTTAAGAAAATAAAGAAAGTGATAGAACTGGCAAGCACTACAAAAAATTCTGCAAGGCAAACAGAGCCTACGACATAGCGCGGACTTTTCCTTTTTGAAATCAAAGTGCTGGTAACCAATGAACCCCAACCACCGCCTGCGAAGGCATCCAAAAATCCACCGGCGCTTGCCAGCCATCCGGCATTTTTTACTTTATCCTGAACGTTTTGCTTTTTGAATGCTTTTCGGATAATAAAAAATCCAAGATAAACGGTATAGATGGAAACCGGAATGCGTACGTAATTAGAATATTTCTGCGCGTAGAAAGCAAAAGTCGCCCCAATGATAGCACCTACAACTCCGGGAATTACCAAAGCCTTGAAAAGTTTTTTATTAAAATTTCCAAAACGATGATGACTGTATCCTGAAACACCACTGGAAAAAACTCTGGCAGAATGCACGCGGCTGCTTACTATCGCAGGATTAACACCATTGGCCAAAAGAAATGTAGTAGAAATAGTTCCATAACCCATCCCCATAGAACCGTCCGCCATTTGCGCGAGGAAACCGCAAAGTAACATCATTAGAAAAGATTTTCTATCTACAATTGAGGTAACTTTTTTTACCCCTGAAACGATGCTTTCTAATGGAATAAATGACAAAATGGTGTGCCCTAAAATCATAAAGAAAAAAGCGAGTAAACACCATGTCACAATTTTCTGCCATTTTTTGGTTCCCGGTTTTGATTCTTTATTTAAGGTAGCTTGTTTCGCTACGAGAACTTTCGTAATATCGTTGAGGTCTTTTACTTTTTTGTCAAAATCACCATTCATTCCGGCGCGGATAAGGCGCATATTTTGCAACACATTTTCCATCTCTTCAGGAATCAGATCATTAATGACTTCTTTTAATCTTTTCGCAATCGTTGGCGATTTTCCGTTGGTTGAAATAGCAATTTTTACACTTCCTTTTTTTACAATCGATCCTAAGTAAAAATCGCACAAGCCAGGCTTATCGGCAACGTTAACGAGTTTACCTTTTTCTTTTGAATCGTTTTTTATTTGTTCGCTGGTGGTAAAATCATTAACTGCCGCAATTACTATATCTGCTTCTTCAATATCCGCAGTAGTATAAGCGCGTTCTAATAATTCCAGGTTTTCGAATTGTTCAGAAATATTTCTAATTGCGTTATTAATTTCAATGCCAACCAATTTTATTTTTGTTCGGGGAGAATTATTTAATACCGCGTTTAGTTTTTCAAAAGCTACATTGCCCCCGCCGATAATAAGTAGTGAGAGATTTTCCAATTTCAGAAAAACCGGAAAAAGGTTATTGCCATTCTTGTCTTCAATCAATGGCAAAGGGGCTTGTATGGATATTGTTGACTCCAGGTTATTTATTGTCAAAAATGGTTCTATGGGTAAAGTCACCAAAAGATTCTTTATTCTTTCTTTCTTTTTTAAACGTTCCAAATAAGCTATCAAGCTCGGATAGAATCCCGGCTTCGTCCAGGCTTTGTTTATATAATCTATTTAGCCTGTATCCTTCATGGTCCCCGCCGAGGTTAAGATTATATTTTCCTGGACCTGTACCGATAAATCCAATTTCTGAAACGGAAGAACGTCCGCAACCATTAGGGCAACCCGTCATCCGCGTAATAATATTTTCATTTACAAGATCATTTTTTGAAAGCAATGATTCAATCTTTGTAAGTAAGGAAGGAAAGTATCGTTGTGATTCAGCGAGCGCCAACGGGCATGTAGGCAACGCAACACACGCCATTGAATTTTTCCTGATCACGGACGCATTATCAGTATGCGCAATTAATTTAAATTCTTCCAGGATTTTGTTGATCTCTTTTTTATCGTTGGGCTTTACGTCGCTGATGATTACTTTTTGATTTACCGTGCACCTGAAATTTACTTTTCCTGTTTTTGCAATTTTATGAAGCGCAGATTTGATAGCAATTTGCTCTGTATCCATTACGCGGCCGTTTTCTACAAAAAGCGTATAAAACCAATTGCCTTTCACGTCTTGTTCCCAGCCATAATAATCTTCACGCTTGGTAAAGACATAAGGCTTTGATTTTTCAAACTTAAAGCCCATCCGCTTTTCAACCTCTGCTTTAAAATTTTCAACTCCCATTTTATCAATGGTATATTTTAAACGCGCCTGCTTTCTGTCGACTCTGTCGCCATTATCTCTTTGAACAGTTACTATTTCGTAAATCGCTTTAAAAGTTTTTTCGCCTGCTTCTACAAAACCGATTTCTGTGGCTAATCTGGCATAAGTATCCGGGTTACCAAAAGTAAAAGCAAGGCCTCCGCCAATTGCAAAATTGAAACCCACGAGTTTATTATTTTCAATGATGGCAATCAGTCCCAAATCATTTCCAAATACATCAATATCATTGTTGGGAGGAATACATATTCCAACTTTAAATTTCCTGGGTAAATAGGAATCGCGGTATAAAGGATCCGCTTCCGATTTTTTGTCAACTATTTTTTCTTCATCCAAAAATATCTCATAATATGCCCTGGTCTTAGGTTTCAGCATGTCACTTATTTTGCTTGCGTAAGAAAAAACTTCTTCGTGTAAGGGTGACTGTACTGGATTGGGGCTGCAGGTTACATTCCGATTGTCATCACCGCAAGCCGCAATTGTATCCAGGTGAACGCTGTTGAAAATTTTGTGTGTTGGTTTTAATCTTGATTTTAGAACGCCGTGCAACTGAATGGTTTGACGAGTGGTGATTTTCAATTCATCGGTAGAATCTTTTCCGGCAATATCATTTAGCGCAAGCCATTGTTCAGAAGTCAAAATACCTCCGGGCATGCGCAACCGAATCATAAAAGTGTACAAACGTTCCAACTTCTTTTTAGCTCTTTCTTCCCGACGATCACGATCGTCCTGCTGGTACATGCCGTGAAACTTCATTAGCAAAGTATCTTCTTCGCGCATTGCTCCGGTTAATTCATCATTAATACTTTCGACAATTGTTCCGCGAAGGGCATCTCCTTCAACTTTTACTCTTTCTAATAATGGTAAGTTCTTTGTTTCTGACATGGTTGGTGTGGTGGTGAATGGTGAATCGTGAATGGTGAATCGTGAATTTTTTAGCCTTTAGCATTTAGCTTTCTGCTTTCAGCATCAATAAACATCGGTCTTGTACCTACCTTCTTCCTTTAAATTTTCTAAATATTGTTTAGCTTCTTCGTTTGTTCTTTCCCCAAAAGTTTCAATGATTTCTAAAATTGCGTTTTCCACATCAAAGCTCATTGGTTGTTTTGCGCCACATAAATACACATAACTTCCCGCCTGCAACCATTCAAAAAATTCGGCTCCACGTTTTCTTATTTTGTCCTGCACATAAATTTTTTCAGCCTGGTCTCTTGAAAAGGCAGTATCAATTTTTGTCAGCAAATTGGTTTCAACCCAACTTTGAATTTCAGTCTGGTATAAGAAATCAGAAACAAAATGCTGCTCTCCAAAAAACAACCAATTCTTTCCCGATGCACCATTGGAATCTCTTTCCCATAAAAAAGAACGGAAAGGCGCAATGCCGGTTCCGGGACCGATCATAATAATATTTTTATTTTCTTCAGGCAAACGGAAACAATTATTTGGGCTTATATAAAATTGCAATTCATCTTCTTCATTAAGAAGAGATAAAAATTCAGAGGCAAGCCCGTGTTTCAATTCATCATTTATGGCAAAGCAATTTTTTGCAACAATAATGTGTACTTCACCAGGATGAGCCTCGGGTGAAGAAGAAATAGAATATAATCTTGGCGAAGTGGGTTCTAATATTTTCAACACTTCTGTGAACTGGTTTTTATCTTTTACAGAATAAATTTTCAACAAATCCAGAAGGTCAATTTTTGTTGCAGGAATTTCCTGGTTAACTACAGACGCATATTTTTTTATGACGCGTTCGGGTAAATTCAGAATATTTAATTTTTTCTTTAAAAGATCGTAAACGGAAATCAATTGGTCTTTATAGTCGATACTGGTGTTAGGATCAATACCTGATGTCGCTAAAATCTTCTCAACAATTTCTTTTTTATTTTCAGGAATAATTCCAATAGAATCACCCGGTAAATATTGAACATCCTCCGCTTCAATTTCTATGTGAAAAGTTTCTTTGTTGCTGCCAATGTCATTCAAATTTACATGTGCCAGTAATCTGCCATTATAGATTTTTTTGCC
>JBDTHD010000021.1:0-14530 GCA_039937075.1 Ginsengibacter sp.
GTAAGCAGACCATTATTATTATAGCTTAATGCTACAACATAATTTGCAATGCTTGACGATGGGGTAAACTGACTAGATATGATTATCTTTTTGTTTATGGTATCATAATAAAAATAAAATCCGCCGCTATCAACAAAATTTCCTGAGCTGTCATAATCGTTTTCCAAAAAGCTTTTTACTAATTGGGTAGAATCCTTAAAACCCATAATAGTTGTAGAATTAACGGTGACAGGGCTTTTGGCAACATCATTTTTTTTGCAGGAAAAAAGTAAAAAAAATAAAAAAATGATTACTAGAGCGACGAAATTAAATTTCATAGTTTTCATTTATAAAAGTTTAAGAGTTGTTGCAAGAAAAATTGGCATTTCAAAAAAAATCATTTTTTATATTTATAATAGGTTAGAATATAATCTGTATAATAATAAGGGTCACCGTCATTATAGGTATACATTCTATATTTAATCAATCGCCCATGACTATCATATTGTGGGTTGGGATTGAAAGTTAAATAAGTGCCGCTGTACGTTTGATAAACTTTTGTTCTCAGCGCGGGATATTTTGTAAACTGGAAGAAACTAAAATTTTGATTTCCATTGAAACCCGGCCCCACAGAATTATTTGCAAGCAAATCCAGGGGCATGTTTGAGATACCATTAAATAATAACCGATTGAAGTTGTAAAATTGATTTCCTGTTGTGTCGCGTGAGCTAAATTCAAATTCGGCATAAGTGATGCTATTGCTGAAGCTTCCCAGTAACTCGTTTCTAATTACTTTGGTAACATTCCCGGTAGCATCATAAACAACGGAATCGACATAACCAAAATGAAAATCGGGAAGTGTTAATGCCCTTAATGATATTAGCTTTCCACCGGCATCAAAAGTGGAAGTGTTAAGGGTACTATCACGTACAAAATTACTTTGCGAACTGTTATAGCTTAAAGTGTATCCGCCCGATGGGTTATTTGTTTTGTTGAGATAAATGCTGTCTATAATATTTCCGTAATAGTCCTTAGTTGTTCTGCTATTGATAACATTTTGTGCATCGTATGTGTAATTAATAGCCGTTAGTATGGTGCCGCCCTGATAAATTGAAAGCGGCCTGGTATTAAGAAAGTCTTCCTCGAAGAGCTTGCCACTATTATCATATCTGAATACTAAAACAGCGTAACCCTTGTCTAAGGATGGAGTTGATAAAGACATTATTTTATTGTTAGCATCATACGAAAAATAGAATGTACCGGTGGAGTCAACAAAATTTCCCAGGTTGTCATAATGGTTTTCCGAAAAACTTTTTATCATTTGTGTAGAATCTATAAAGGGTATCGCTGCAATGCTTGCGGAATCAACAGTAATAGTGCTTTGGGTAGTATCATTTTTTTTGCAGGACGTTATACTAAATACTGATACAGCAAAAACAAGAATGGTGAATTTTAATAATCTCATAATCGAATGTTTTTTTAGCAGGTATTTGATAATGCGCTATTTAAAAACAGGATGGCTTTCGTGGTAATTTTGGAGTAAAAAATCAAATGTCAACTTGTTAGTAAAGCGACTTTATAACGCAAAGGTTAGTAATATCTTTGATTAATGTTGAGATTTTTTTTCGGTAACATTGTTACAATGTTCGTTTAATTCTTTTGCCTTAGACGCGGAATCGGCGTGCGATTAATTATATAGGGAGAGTCTTTTAAAAGAGACTTGATTTATAAAGGATGTGGAGGAGGATGAGTGGCATGTGTGGGTTTTCATAAGGCTGCACCTTATGTTCGGCATTTTGACGTCCTTTCAGAACTCGTCGCGGGCGATTAAAAATAATTATATACACCGGGTACTTTGCAAGAGACTAAGCAAAATAAAATATCGAATATTGAACAAGGAATCTTGAATGAAGAAGTATTTTGCAGAATAAAAAACAGGTGAATTTGTTGGTTTACTGTATTGCTAAAACAACTTTAAGAATGGGTGTTTTTACTTGGTGCTCGTCGTGCCTTTGTGGTAAAAAAAATATCGGATATTTGAATGATGAATATTGAATGAAAAGGCATTTGACGAAATAAAAAAATAACAGCCAACAAAAATGAGAAAAGTAATTGCAGCAATCAATATGACGCTTGACGGATTTTGTGACCACACAGCAGTGATAGCGGATGATGAATTACATGAGCATTACACTGACCTGTTAAAAAGCGCCGACACCATTTTATATGGAAGGGTAACTTACCAGCTTATGGAATACTGGAGAGCGGTTGTAGAAAATCCTACCGGTAATAAATCAGTGGATGAATTTGCTGTCACTATGGACAAAATTCCTAAAATTGTTTTTTCCAAAACCTTAAAAACTGTTGAATGGAAAACTGCGAGGTTGGCAAAAAGAGAACTTAAAGAAGAAGTTTTAGAGCTTAAACAATCCAGCAATGGCGGAAGTAAAAACATTTTAGCAGGCAGCCCTGGTTTAATTGTAGCGTTAACGAACCTTAATTTAATTGACGAATTTCAAATCTGTGTTCAGCCAATTGTATCAGGAGGCGGTTTACCATTATTTAAAAATATAAACGAAAGGATTAATCTTAAATTCTTAAAGACAATAACCCATGCTTCTGGTTCAATAATTCTTTACTATAATATTGTTTCGTGAGATACGAGCAGGGCGGCGGCCTCAATATCTAAACTGCTGCTTTACTATGCTGCTATTGACCAGTAAAAGTGATTCATGGATTTTTCAGGAAATGGTTTGGACTATATAAATACTTAAATTCGGTATTAAATTCAAGGTTAAATCAAACCAAAAATAAATTAACGATCATGAAAAAATTAATCGCTGTTATTGCGTTATTCATTTCTTTTAATGGCTATTCCCAGGATACGTCTAAAGTGGAACAATATTGCGAAATGGTAGCTACGGCGCGCCTTTTAAGCAATAAGGTGACCATAAATATAGACTATGGAGAGGCAAAAAGTATATGGAACGACAATCGATTAAGGGAAGAAAATGGAAAACTAAAGAAATTTAATACTATTGTTGATGCTTTAAATTACCTGGGGAAGAATGGATGGAAACTTCTAAACGCATTTCCCGTTCCTTCCGTTAACGCAACTGCGGATTATCATTACGTTTTCAAAAAAAGTTTTCTTAAGTCAGAAACTGAAGAGTAGAATTTAGAAGTGTTTTCAAAATAAAAAACCGGGAAATTTGTCGGTTTACTGTATTCCTAAAATTTACTTTGACAATGGGGTTTTTCACTTTTTGCTTCTCTTGTCTTTTCGATAAAAATAAATATCGAATATTGAACAAGGAATATTGAATGAAGAAGTATTTCGTGAGAACAGCAACCAAGGTGAAAGATGAATCAAAAGTTATTTAACATCCGGATACCAGTTTCTCAGGCGCACATCGATGGAAGGATCGCCTGCATTGACCAGCGATTTAAATTTTGCCACATCGCTGAAGCCGGTGGGGGTGCGGTAATGATAGGGATAAACAATTTTTGGTTTGAATGCGAGCACACCGCTGGCAGCCTCTTCAACATCCATTGTATAAGGCAGGTTCATACAAACAAAAGCCACATCAATATTTTTTAAGCCACGCATTTCCGGTGTGGCTTCGGTATCGCCGGAGATGTAAAACTTTTTACCACCCAGGTTCAGCACATAACCATTGCCTTGCCCTTTCGGATGATGCACGATAGAATCGCTCGGCATATTATACATGGCGATGGCCGTAATAGGAATTCCATGTTGTACGGTGCTGCCGCCATTGTGTAATACAACGATCTTACTTTTCCATTCAGCCGGCATCTTGTCTGCCACGGACTGCGGTACCACAAACTTTGCATGAGAAAGATCCAGTCCGCGGAGTGTTTTCATATCAAAATGATCTCCATGAATATGCGTGATCAAAACAAGATCAGGCTTTTTCATGTCCTTATAGGTTTCCGCGCCATTAATGGGATCCACATAGATGGCTATCTTATTGAACTCAAGCACCAGCGAAGCATGTACAACAGGCTGGATGGTTACATTACCTTTTGATCTGGGTATGATGTCTGCTTTTGGCAACTGTGCTTGTGCTGACGTGAATATGAAACCCAGTAAGATGGTTGTAAGAATTTTCATGAATTAATTTTTAGAATTACAAATCGTTAGGGATATTTTGATGCAACAGGATCAAAACTAATCATTGTATTTTACAATATTCAGCTCTTATATTTTCGCAAGGCTGTATCAGCAAACCAACAAATCTCCCGGATATTTATTTTACAGGTAATCTTTTATTCACTATCAACAGTTTGCTGATCCTTATTATTACCAGCAAATGATTATATTTCCTCATGACTTTAAAACAAAAAGTACATCAGCATTACCTGCAAATAGTGAATGATAAAATAATTTTACTTCAGCAGGATTTAGCAGACTTAAAAGAAAGCGGCGCCAACGAAACAAAAAGCACTGCCGGCGATAAACATGAAACGGCTTTAGCGATGCTGCAAATTGAACAGGCAAATAAGCGGCAACAATTAAACCAGGTAATTGCGCAAAAAATACTGGTCGAAAAAATTAATCCAATAATTGTGGCAACTATGATTGTAAATGGAAGCCTGATAAAAACCGATAAAGGTTATTTGTTTATGAGTGTTGCTTTAGGCAAAGCCGTTGTAGAAGAAATAACATTCACTGCGCTTTCGCCTCAATCGCCGTTAGGAAAAGAATTGATGGGACTAAAAGCAGGAGACACCGCCAACATCAACAACAGAAGCTATTATATTGAAACGATTGAGTAATCAACTGCCACGGTTGATTGCTCACGCAATAACCACAACTTTTAAGAGCCTCGAACCAATCCTTTCTGTAGAAACCTTTTTTCGAATAACTATTATTTTACTATCAGCATTTTTCATGCTGAAGAACAGGAATATTTGTGATAGTTTCTAACCCGAAATAATTAAAAGGAATATTTTTAAAGTATTTTTTTATGATAAAAAATAATTATATTTATCATTCTAAAAACTTAATTATGAGAAATATTTCACCCAAAATTTTAATTGTTCTTTTTGCAATCATGTTATTCAACAGTTGTAAGAAAGAAGACGCACCTTCTCCGAAACCACCTGTAGCCAAAGCAGATAATATGGAAATCTTACAATTACCAAAGGATAGCCTGACTCTTACCGGAACAGGTTCGGGTGAAAATAAAATTGTAGATTTTTCCTGGAGCCAGGTCTCGGGCCCAAATGTAGCTATCATTGTTTCTCCCAGCGCCTCATCTACCATTGTGCGTGGGTTAACATCAGGTGATTACATTTTCCAATTTTCAGTCATAGACGAAAAAGGTCTTACCGGGGTGGATACTGTCGCTGTTAAAGTGACACCTTCGTCTGAAATAACCTTAAGCCTACAACCCGCAAATAATACTCAAGAGATGGCCCTCGCCGGCAATACTTTTAGTGTTGATTTATCAGATCCATTATCTACTGAATTGCCATTAGCAGGGTGGACTTTCAATGGCGATATTTATGATACAAGAGGATTGATTAAATTTGATTTAACTGCTATACCCTCAAATGCTATCATTGTAAGTGCAAAATTTTCAATATTTAGTCATCCCAAACCTTTAAATGGAGATAAAGTACACGCCAATTTTGGCTCCGATAATGCCTTTTTAATTCAAATGGTAACTTCCAATTGGATTCCTGCCCAGACAAATTGGACACATCAGCCAACCACCACTACCAGCGGCCAGGTTGAATTACCCGTTACCTCCCAACCTTTCCTGGATTTACCCGATATTGATGTTTCCAACTTAATAAGCGAAATGGTTAGCAGTAATCAAAATTATGGCTTCATGATGCGGATAAAAAATGAAGTGAAGTATAACAGCAGAATATTCTGTTCAAGCAAATTTGCTGACGCTTCAAAGCATCCAAAATTAGTAGTGGTTTATAAGTTAAATTAAGGAAGATGTGAAGAAAGAGATTTAAAGAGAGCTATTTTAAAGCCTTTTTTCGTTTCAGAAATATTTTTTAAGAGTTTGCGCAATCCAGACTTTAATATTCCTCTGTTAGTGCTTTTACAAACCTGAATTAAACAAACTGGTTGATCAAGCACAACAAAGTTGAGGGCATCTACTATAATGATGGGCCGTAAAGGACACGAAACATGGGGTAAGAATCGATCACCCATTTTAGATTTCATACCTGTCATTTTCATTATTCCAAAATGGGTTGATTTAAAAAAATATGTGGCTAAATCTGCGAGCAGCGATCACCAAAATAAGTTTCTTAATTAAGATTTAATCCAATACCAATTCCAATCCATACTTTTTTATTGCTTACCCACACATGGCTGTTTTTTCTGTAAGAAAATCCAACCCGCTCAGTACCACAAAATTTATTTTATTTAAATCAAACTCTGAAGCAACTCCCGGAGTGAAAATTACTCCGTCATATTCATAATCAATTCTGCGAAGGGTTACAAACTCATCAATGCGGGCGGTGCCAAAACCTGCAAATGCTCCAAAGCTAAAACCATGATGGATAATTTCTCTGTTGGCCACATGTAAAGGTGTATTTTTGTATGACAAGGCGTAAGTATCCTTTCGGTAACCGGCATATAAAGCACCATTAAAGTTCGTATTCAGTTGCGCGGGATACTCTTTTACCGGCGGTCTGTATTTGAAAAGTATGGTGATAACATCAAGGTCAAAACTCTCAGCGTTGAATCTTTTCTTTGAAAAATTGGTAGTGCGTAAATGTTCCGGAAAGAAGACGGCTATGGAATTGACCGTATCGGCGATTTGCCTGCTAATGTTGGCCGGATACACCTTTATAGAATCAGTGCCGGGGGTTACATAATACTTTTTATATTTTTTACCGTTAAGCCTGGTACGATAATATCCATCAGCAAATGTAAATTTTGATGAATTACCTGTAATACTACACACGCCTGCAATCGCAGCGAAACATGCTATAAAAAATAATTTTTGTAGAGTGTTCCTACTTTTTGGTTGCTTTAGCCTTTTTCACTTTTTTCTCTAGAATTGGTTCCTGTTTCACCAACCACATCTCCTATTTACAAATCCTGGAGCGAGTCTTTTTATTTGAATTTTGAACTTATATTATTTTCAAAAGAGTTTGCTTATCATCGTCACTATTATAATAATCACCATGCCAAAATCATACCCTTTTAAAAGTATGCCATACAATTTTTGATTTAATACAACCTAGTAGTTTCCTGGTTATATAATTTTATTTCAAAAGTAGGAAAGTTAATATTATCAATCTTTGAAGTGCTTCCTGGATTTCAAATTTTATTTTTCTTAAAAAAAAATATTGAAAAAGTAATATTGAATAGAGAAGTATTTGACAAAATAAAAAATGAGTGAATTTGTAGGTTTACTGTTTTATTAAAAAGCTACTTTAAGAATGCTTCGTGACACGGATAAGGGAAAAAGAACGGGCGTTTTCACTTCGCGCTCTTCGTGCCTTTGTGGTAAGAGAAATATCGAATATTGAAAAAAAAATATTGAATGAAGAAGTATTTGGCAAAATAAAAAATAAGTGAATTTGTCGGTTTACTGGTTTAATAAAAATCACTTTAAGATTGCTTCGTGAGAACACGAACCAGGGAAAAAGAATGGGCGTTTTCGCTTCCTGCTCTTCGTGGCTTTGTTGTAAAAAAAAAGAAAGCCAATAATAAACAAAATGAAATGTAAAAATTATCGTTCGATTGGAAATATTGTAATAGTTATCAATTCATAAAGCAGAAGCTTGACTACGCGCGCAATAACCCCGGCACTGGCAAATAGAATTTATGCGAGAGCGGTTGATTATTTGTATAGTTCAGCAAAATATTAATCGCGTGAATTGGGTAATTATAGAATTGATATGATTGAAGGGTAATGATATTACGCAACGACCACTATCGCGAGACGTTGCTAAGAAATAATGTAACTCACCTGATTAATTATATCTTTTGCCTACCTTAGGCCCGTCGATGATTCAGTCAACAAAAAAATTCATTTTATATTCTACTAATTTCCGTCAAATTAATGACGTCATTAACTATGCAATATTTTTTTTAACCTAATCCTTTATGAAGAACGAAAAAAAATTCGCTTTGCCGGCATTGATAACCATATTCGGCGCAAAGGGAGACCTCACAAGACGCAAACTTGCTCCCGCTTTGTATAATTTATACACCGCCAATCGCCTGCCTCAAACATTTGCCATTTATTGTATCGATTATTTGGCAAGTGACGAAAATGATTTCAAGGGCGAGCTGCTTGCGGGCATTAACGAGTTCAGCCGCAATGGCAAGGCACAGCAAAAACAGTGGGAAGAATTTTCGGCAAATATTTTTTATATCCAGGGAGATTTTCAAAAAGCTGAAATCTTTGCCCACTTGAAAGAACGGGCGGACAGCTTTGACAAGCAAAACAAACAGCGCGGCACCCGGCTATTTTATTTTGCAACGGCGCCCCGCTTTATTGAAATAATTGCCGAAGGATTGTACAAAAATAAAATCTGCAACAGGCCCGCACAGCATCGCATTGTAATAGAGAAACCTTTCGGCACCGACCTCGCTACTGCGAAAAAATTAAATCTTTTTCTTAGAAAACGATTTGAGGAAAAACAGGTATATCGCATCGATCATTATTTGGGTAAAGAAGCCGTACAAAATATAATGGCATTTCGTTTTGCCAACTATGTGTTTGAACCATTATGGAATAATAAATTCATTAATTATATACAAATAAGCGTGGCTGAAGAAGTAGGCGTGGGAACGCGGGGCGGCTATTACGACAGCAGCGGTGCATTGAGAGACATGATACAAAACCACTTGTTGCAATTGATGTGTATTGTAGCAATGGAGTGCCCTGCAGCGTATAAAGCAGAGTTGATACGGGATGCCAAAGTGAATGTGCTGAAACACGTGAGGCGCTATTCCGGCAATGACATTTTTAAAAATGTAGTTCGTGCTCAATATACTGCGGGCACTGTCAACGATAAGCCGATGAAAGGTTACAGGCAGGAAGAACAGGTATCGCCAACATCATCTACAGAAACTTTTGTAGCCGCTAAATTTTTTGTTGATAATAAACGCTGGCAAGGTGTGCCCTTCTTTTTAATGACCGGCAAATGTCTGCCGCAGCAGGCATCTGTTATTACGGTGCAGTTTAAAGATTCTCCAAACAGGATATTTAAAGATGATATTGAATCGAATCGTTTGGTTATAAGCATACAACCCGAACTGGAAATAGGCTTTCAGTTTGAAAGCAAAGTGCCGGGGCTGGAGATGAAGCTAAAATCAGTTGATATGGATTTTTCGTACCAGCAGGCTTATACAGAAAGCGTTCCTGAAGCTTATGAAGCATTGTTGCTGGATGTATTGGAGGGAGACCCCACGTTGTTCATGCGTGCCGACCAGGTGGACAATGCATGGAAAGTGGTAATGCCCATTTTGGACGCATGGAAAAAGTATCCCCTGAAACAATTGTATTTTTATAAAGCCGGATCGTGGGGACCCAAAGAAGCGATGCGTTTGATAAAACCTTATACTGACGTTTTGTTTGAATTGCCGCTAAGTGAAAATCATAGGAAATAAGCCGCGACTATGCATTACCGGACACCGGATAGAAATCCCCAAAAGACGGGACGAGTTAGTAGTGATTTTAATTTGGGCTAAAGCCATGCAGACAGGAATTGCACGAATTAACATGGATTAAATCTTTTCCACTTCTGGCGCAGGTTTCCGGACCGGGACGGTTCATGACTAAAAAGAAAATTTGTTAAGTCGCGAATTGAGGAGGTTTAATGATTTTAGAAATAGAAATCAGCTTTATTTATTGGTTTACTGCATTCAGAGCTTAATGCTGAAGGCCGTTTACTTTTTTCAACATGTTATTCATATCGTTGTTTTAGCAGAGAATGGTAAAGATCATGGCGTGTTTAGATTTAAAACCGTGGTAGGTAAGTTGAATTTTAAACAGCGTGGCAGGGTGTAGGGACAAGTCGGGGCCTGCCCATACCCATTCTGCAAATACATTCACCTGGAAGTTTCTCATCGTGTAAATACCAAATTAGGATCTGTCTCCGACACGAATCAAGGCGACGCCCTAAAATAAGTTTACATTTTCTTCTCAGTTGTCCTCACGAAACGAAATCCCTTATTAACCTGCAAACTTTTTTAGGACGAGTCAAAACTTTTTTTATTAGATTTGAAACCTTAACTTTTAAAGCACAGCGTTATGAAAAAACTCCTGTTTATCGCTTTACTTTTCCAGGCGTCTTTTGCTTTTTCACAGGCGGAAGAAATAGGCGCAACCTATATCAAAGACCCTAAAACGCATGGTTATGTCCATGGCGTCCGTCTCGACAGCATTGACGTAGGTTATGCGTCGTTTGACAGGCGTGGAGAATCGTTGTCATTTGATTACGGGCAAGGTGGCAAAGTGAAATCAATGTTGGTCACAGACAAAAATGGGCTGCCACTGAAATATTCTAACCGCGAAAACATTTTCTGGCTGAACCTTTTATATTTTAACGGATGGGAATACGTACCCGATTCAACAAGTAGCCTGTTAAAAAAACGGCGGTAAAAGAATGACTTGCAAATAGAACCCGCAGACAGTAAAAAAAGAAATACCAAAGATTTTTATTTTGCTAAAAAAATGAAAAGCATTTTCCTTAGTGCTCTTCGTGCCTTCGTAGCTCAAAAAAACGTCTTCGTTGTTTAAATGAAAACTTTGTAACAGCCGACGAAGGAGGCAGCGATTAGAAAAATAAATTGTAATTAGAAATTTTTTTAAATAGCTTTTTAAATATTTAAAAAATGTTTATATTTTTTGAAGTGTCTTAGTTTCTTTAGGTATATTTACTTTTAAAACTCATTAAAAAATGGCAACAAAAAAATCAGCGATTAAAAAAACAATTGCAAAAAAAGAAAAGTCCACCTTAGTAAAAATAGCGGCAGTCGTTGGTGAAGTAGCCGGTGAAATTTCAGAAAAGAAAGATCAATTTGTAGATATGGCTTCGCACGCGATTGACTCCGTGAAAGCCAAAATACATGATATCACTACCAAATCAGAAAAAGAAGTAAAGAACGTTGTTAAACCAGCAGCGAAAAAAATAGCAAAAAAAGTAGCGTCCAAAAAAGCGGAAGTTAAAAAAGTAGTAAAGACAACAGAAAAAAAGGTAGAGAAAAAAGTAATCAAGCCGACGGCAAAGAAAGCGGCGGCAGCTAAAAAGTCTGTGGAGAAAATAGCCGTTAAAGCCTCAAAAAAAGCAGCCCCGGTTAAGAAGGCAGCACAGAAATCGATAAAGAAAGTAAGCGGAAAAAAGTAATCTAGGCATAGGCGCTACCACCTATTGTGTGGCGCCTAATCTTTTAAAAAAGCGCTGGGTAAAAATTAACCCCGCCCAAAATATCGTAGGGGTAGGGTTTACCCCTACCCATTTTTCATTGATCAAAATATAAGTGATAATCCATCACAACCGGGCAACCGCGAGGGATTGCCCCTCTATATTTACCTCTCCATGCCGTAATAAATGTAATCCATCCCAACTAAAATAGATTGCCGGGTAAACAAAGAAATAATGACGATTTTTATTTTCGCAAATAACCCAACTCACTTTGCAACGCCTCAATCGCATTGGATAAATACACCATCGGCGCGTTCCAGTTTATTGCAATCTCATTGGATGCATACGCGCAGGAAAGATCTGCGTAAGCTGTTTCAGGTTCTGTAAAATCATAATGACAATGGTCCTGCATTCCCGGATTAGGCCCACCGGCCATCAATCCAGGAACAGGATCGGTAACACCGTCAGCAACCGATTGGCGATGATGTGGATTCGTGGTTGATTTACTTCCTATGCCCGTAACGAAACAATATCCCGTCGCGTTTCTGCCCAATAAATAATCCAGGTTGGTTAATGCATTGTTCACATATTTTTTATCATGAGTCAGCAGGTATGCATTTATCAACAAAACTCCCTGGTTCGCTGCAACACTATTGCTGCCCCAGCTAAAATCCCGTTTACTTTGTCCCATCACCGTTTCGAATGCATTGGCGGCGACATGGAGAATGTAATCATTGGCAATGTTCAAAACTTTTTCTTTCATCACAGTAGTGGTTGCCCTGGCAAAAGAAGGCAATTGATTTCTGAAACGCAGAAAAGAATAATAAGCCAGCATGCCAACGTCGTTCCAGCCGGGAAGCCGAACTTCATCGATCAAATGAGCTGCTACAGTATCATAATATTTCTTATCTCTTGTAGTTATAAAAAGTTCGGCAGCGCTCCACATCCATTCATCCGCAAAATGAAAGTCGCCATAACCGCCCGTAGTAATTTTAGGCTCAAACTTTTTATTGATTTCATTTTGATTGTAAGCAAGGTCCGGATGCAGCAAACTCCACGCCCACGCATTTTTAGAAGCCGCAAGGCAACTGTCCGATAGCCCCGGCAATTCTTTTTTAAATTTACTGAGGATGCGGCTTGCCTGCGCGGTTACGGCTGCAAAATCCAATGTAGCAGCCGTGCCTTTTTGCACTACATTGCGTTTGGCCTGCGTAACGCCCGGCATTACCATTCCGTCAAAAGCAGCGTTGGTGCATTTGTTATAAACCCCGCCGTCATTGGGATCCTGCATGCTCAGCATCCAGCGCAGGTTATAAATCGCTTCATTTAAAATATCAGGAACGTTATTCCCACTTTCAGGAATATTGGTTTTTAAATTTTTATAATAAGCCGGAAAATCTTCATAAGCAGATAATAAAGTGCCCATCGTTATTCCCGAATTCACAATGTATTTATTGTAATCGCCTGCATCGTACCAGCCGCCCGGTGTTGAAATAACAGTGCCAGCAGGGCGAGCATCGGAAGCAGCAGAAGGATGAACGTAAACTTTGGTATCAGGATGGCCTGCAGATCGGTGCCATCTTCCCGCGTATTTTTCCAACAAGGGCATGGAAGCGCGCTGATAATAAAATCCTTTTAATACCGCTGTTGCCGCGATTTTGTTTGCATCATCGCCAATGGTGAAAACATAAGAATTGCCTGCGCCAGGCACACACACCACAAAGCTTCCTCTCTTTACAACAGGTGAAAAATCTGCGATCCTTGTAACAGTAGAAGAATAGGCGGATTGTTTTTGAACGCTTAAGGTGCCGGTAAAAACGGTGTCTCTTAAATTAGTAGAAGTAACATAGAATGGGCCGTCAGCAATCTCACCAGTCACCACTGCGACTTTCGGAGCGTGAGGATAAAAACCTTGCTGGTTGAGTTTAATGCGGTCCGTAACCTGGCAAAAAGAAAAAGCGGGGATAAGACATAATAAAGCCACAAAAGAATTAGTAAAATTTTTCAAAACATTTTATTTTAAGCCCATGAAAGTACTTCATTATGCTAAAAATAAATGAAGAATAGATATTGGAGAAAATAATATAGCGCCGTTTTATGAAAAACCTATAAGGCTTGACGAGGCTTTTTACGGCAAAGCAAAACCTTATAGTGTTTTGATAAATAAAATGAAAATTATTATTACAATGGTGACAGTAAAAGAACAAATACGACAATTTTTTGTTTTCTATTTCCTTTTCCTGGTTCATTAAAATCAATGTAGTTCGTGCCTACGCAGGCGATAAGGGCACAGACGAAAAGAATCCTATTCACCATTATTTATTTAGTTTTGCGCATGGATTTTTCATCTGTTTTCCCCGTTTTAAAAAAGTATACTTACCTCAATACGGCTTACTCCGGGCTGCTAAGTGCTGATATTGCTAAATGGAGAACAGCGCACGATAAAGAATTTGTTGAAGGAGGGAGTAATTTCAAAGAGACCAATTCCCGCGTCTTTCATCAGCTTAGAAGTAATCTTGCATCGATGTTTGATGTGAAAGAAGAAAACACTTTTTTGGTCCCCAATTTTTCTATTGGTTTTAATACTTTATTGAACGGGTTGGATAAAGGCCACCGTTTTTTATTGCTTAAGAATGATTACCCTTCTATCGTTGACCCTGTAACCCGGATGGGCTTTGATTTCCAGGAAGTGCCTATAGATGATAAAATGGAAGAGCATATCTTGGACGCCATCGAAAAATTCAAGCCCTCGGTTTTTTCTTTTAGTATGGTGCAATATATTAGCGGCTTAAGAATGAATGGCGATTTTATCAAAAAAATAAAAAAGGATTATCCAGGGCTGCTTATAATTGCAGACGGCACCCAGTTTACCGGCACTACAGCTTTTAATTTTTCATCATCAGGCCTGGATGCCCTTGTGGGCAGCGGTTACAAGTGGTTATTAGGCGGCTATGGCAACGGTTATGTTTTTTTGTCCAACCAAATGAAAGAAGCGCTTTACAGTGGAGTCAAAAATAAAAATGCCAATTTATTGTCCGACGATAAAAATTATTTATCAATGTATTTTGAGCCGGGCCATTTAGACAGCCTCAACTTTGGATCTTTAGGCCACGGTTTGAATTACCTGCAATCATTGGGGTTGGATAATATAGAAAAAACAAATCATCAGCTT